>JASHPP010000503.1 GCA_030038035.1 Trebonia sp. | reverse complement strand
TCCAGGTAGATCGTCAGCCACAGGTTCCCCGGCGAGGGCCGCTCCTGGGTCAGCGCCGCCAGGCTCGGCGTGGCCAGCACGTGCGCCGCCTGCGACGACGGGATCCCCGGGCCGAGCAGGTCGACCGCGCCGTTCTGCAGCTGCAGCAGCTGCACGTTCGGGTCCACGCCCCAGCGGTAGGTCACCGCGTCCAGGTACGGCAGCCCCGGGTACATGTACTGGTCGAACCGCTCGAACGTGGCGGTCTGCGCGGCGCTGTCGTAGGACACGATGCGGAACGGCCCGAACCCCACCGGCGTCTGGCCGAACTTGACCTCGCCGAGCCGCTCCACCTCCTCCCTGGGCACCGGGGCGGTCATCGGCAGCGCGAACGCGTTGAGGATCGTGAAGTCCGGCGCGGTCAGGTGCACAACCAGGGTGTAGTCATCGGGCGCCTCGACCCCCTCGAGCCGCGTGGCCTTCCCGGCGATCACGGCGTTCGCGCCCACGATCGACGTCAGGTAGCTGGTCGCCCAGGAGGCCAGCGCGGGGGCCAGCATCCGCTCCCAGGAGTAGATGAAGTCACTGGCGACGATGTCGCGGCCGTTGTGGAACTTCACTCCCTGGCGGAGCTTGAAGGTCAGCGTCGTGGCGTCAGCCGACATGACCGGGGGTGCCGCGGCGATGTTCGGCACCGGGCCGCCGAGCTGCTTGTCGTAGGCCATCAGGCCGCCGAAGTACACCAGCTCGGTGATGGCGTCCCAGGCGGTCAGGTTGTAGCCGACCGCCGGGTCGAACGAGTTCGGCGGGTCTGTCCACACGACGGACACGGTCCCGCCGTAGGCACCGCCGGAGACCGGCTGCGGTCCCGGGACGTACTCGCGGATCTTGGCGCCGCCGCCCGGCGCCGACTCGGCGGTGGCGGCCTGGGTGCCGTACGAGCAGCCGGCCAGCACGCCGGCCGCGCCGAGCAGCCCGGCCGCGCCGGAAAGGCGCAGGAATCCGCGCCGGTCGGGCATCCACGCCGGTGGCGCGGCCTTTCCCGCCGGGCCTATCCGGCCTGGCGGGGGCAGTCGTCTGGGCGGGAACCCATCTGCAGCGGGCATGTCGTGTCAACTCCTCGCGATCGGGTTAGTCAGCGTGGGAAATCGGTCCGTGACCTGGCGCGTCTGCGCTGATCCCGGCCGCCGGGGCGCCGAGCCGCCTGGTGACGTAGCGGCCGACGTCGGCGCTCGGCTGTTCCATGGGGGCCATGTAGCCGGACGTGAACATCCGCGAGCCCATCCCGTCCTGGACTTGCTCGCAGATCGACCAGTCCTGGCGGTTCACCAGGTCCCAGAACTCGACGGCGTCGCTGGGATCGAAGTCGGCGCGGGCGATCTCGGCCGGGTGGAACAGGAAGTCGCAGAGCACGGTGGTGTGCCCGGCGTCGTGCGGCCAGAGCGTGAAGGCGGCCACGTGGTCCGACGACAGGCTGAGCATGAGGTTGGGCAGGATGAGCTCGCCGCGGTGCCGCGCGATGTCTTTCTCGCTCAGCCCGGGGAAGGGCGCGCGCCTGGTCGTGCCGGTCACCGTGAACGTGTAGGCGCCCTCGCGGTGCGGGATGCCGTCCTCCCAGTCGAGGTCGTTGCCCCCGCCGCGGCGGAACGCCGGGACCAGGTCGCACAGTTCCGGGTGGACCGGGCCGCAGTGATAGCACTCGTTGTAGTTCTCGCAGATCACCTTCCAGTTGGCGGCGACGTGGTAGACGCGCCTGCCGGCGGTCCGCAGTTCGGCGAGCGGGTAGGCGGCGAGACGGCTGTCGGCCCCGTCCAGCTGGCCGGCCAGCGGGCTTTCGCCGGCGCGCTGGTCGAGCCGGATGAAGATGAACCCGCCCCAGGTGGCGACGCCGACCGGGTGCAGCGCCAGCCGGTCCCGGTAGCGGCGCAGGTCAGGCAGGAACGGCGCGGAGCGCAGCAGCCCGTCCAGGCCGAAGGTCCAGCCGTGGTAAGGGCAGCGGATCGAGCCGTCCGCGCGGCCGCTGCGCGCCAGGTTCGCCGCCGGCTGGGCGCCGGCCGCCGGGACAAGCCGGCACCCGCGGTGCCGGCACAGGTTGTAAAAGCCGGCCAGCGAGCCGTCCTTGCCGCGGACCACCAGGATGCTCTCGCCTGCCACGTCGGCGGTCAGGTAATCCCCTGGCGCGGCCAGCGCTTCCGCCCGCCCGGCGCAGAACCAGTCCGCGAACAGGACACCCGCCCGCTCGCTGGCGAACGCCTCCGCCGAGATGTAGCTGGCAGCCGGCAGGCTGCGCTCTAGCGGGATCTTCGTGCTCACCGCTGCCTCCTGTCCGCCCGGCCTCCCCTGCGTCGGCCGGGGCGCTGGTCAGTCGTCGGAATAAGGGTTGGGTGCCTGGATCGGCTTGCCCTCGGCGAACCGGCCGGGGCGGAACGCGGTCACGTCCACGCTGTCGCGTGCCGGGCCGGCGATCAGCCCGGCCAGGCTCTCGCCCACCGCGGGCGCGATCTTGAAGCCCATGCCGGAGAAACCGGCCGCCACGATCAGCCCGTCCAGGCCGGGCAGCCGTCCGAGCAGCGGCCGGGCGTCGGGGGTCATGTCGTACACGCCCGTGACCCCGCCGACGATGCCGGCGTCCGCGAGCGAGGGGATCCGGGACAGGGCCGCCCGCACCAGCGGCACCAGGTCCTCCTGGGTCGCGCTGACCCCGGTGTCCGGGTCGGCTCCGCGCGGGCCGGCGAACGAGCCGACCAGCGTCATCGCGCCTCCGGCCTCCGGCCGGAAATACGTCGCGGTGACGGAGTCGATGCAGGCCACGGGGGCGCCTTCGCCCGCACGGTGGGCGAGCAAGGCGACCCGGTGCAGCTCGGTCTCGATCGGCGCCGCGACGCCGGCGGTCCGCAGCAGCGGCGGGGTCCACACCCCGGCGGCGAGGACCACGGTGCCCGCGTACTCGCGGCCGGCCGGGGCCGCCCCGTGCTCGCCGGTTTCGACTCCGATCACCCGGTCGCCGTCGGTGAGCAGCGACCGGACCGGCGTGTTCGGCCGGTACCGCACGCCGCGGGCCCGCGCGGCGGCGAGCAGGTCGCCGGCCACGACGGCGCCGTCACCGTAACCGCCGTCCGGCTCCCACGCGGCGCACTCGATGTCGTCGGTCCACAGCCCTGGCGCCACTTCCTTGACCCCGGCGGCGTCGATCACCTCCGCCCGCGCGCCGAGCGCGCGCTGCATGGCCACGTTGGCGCGCAGCGCCGCCTCCTCGCCCGGCCGGACGATCCGGACGAACCCGGTCCGGCGGACGCACCCGGGACGGCCGACCAGGTCCGGCCAGGCCCCGAACATCGCGTCGCTGCGCACCGCGAGCTCGACCTCGGGCGCGAACGTGTAGTGCATCCGGATCAGCGCGGACGACCGGCAGCTCATCCCCGAGCCGGCGGTCGCGCGGTCGAGCACGAGCACCTCGCCGGCGCCGGCCAGGCTGAGCTGGAAGGCGGTGGCGGCGCCGATGATGCCGGCCCCGACGATGATCACGTCCGCGCTCATCGCCGTCCCCGGCCCCTGCTGCTGCCGCCGCGCAGGTCCTTCAGGACCCGGCGCGCCGCGTTGTAGCCGGGGGCGCCGGTGACCCCGCCGCCCGGGTGCGCGCCGGCGCCGCACAGGTACAGCCCGGGGACCGGCGTCGCGTACCGCGCCCACCCGGGCACGGGCCGCATGTGGAACAGCTGGTCGACGGCGACGTCGCCGTGGAAGATGTTGCCTTCGGTCAGGCCGTACTCGCGCTCCAGGTCGAGGGGGGTCAGCACCTGCCTGGCGACCACCGCCGCGGGGACGTTGGGCGCGAACTGGCCGATCCTGGCAAGCACCCGGTCGCCCAGCTCATCCCGGCGGCTGTCCCACGTCCCTTCGGCCAGCCGGTACGGCAGGTACTGGACGAAGCAGGTCATGATGTGGCGTCCCGGCGGGGCCAGCGAGCCGTCCACGGCGGAGGCGACCACGCAGTCGACGAACAGCTGGTCGGCGTCGGCAAGCTCGCCTCGCTTGGCACGGTCGTAGCAGGCGTCGGCGACCGCCAGGTCGGGCGGCAGGGTGAACAGCGCCCGGCGGCCCGGGCCGGCCTCGGCGGGCATGCCGCGCACCTGCGGCTCGGCGTCGAGCACCAGGTTGACCTTGCCGCACGGCCCGTCCATCCTGATCCCGCCGACCGCGGCGCGGAAGTCCTCGGGCAGGTCCGCCTTGTCGACGAGCTGCAGGAATGTCCGCTTCGGGTCGGCGCAGGACAGCACGGTGCCGGCCGTGATCTCGGTGCCGTCCTCCAGCGCCACCCCGGCCGCCCGGCCGCCCTTGACCAGGATCCGCGCGACTGGCGCGCTGGTGGCGATCTGCAGTCCGGCCGCGCGGCCCGCCGAGGCGATCGCGTCGCTGATCGCGCCCATCCCGCCAACCACGTGGCCGAAGAACCCCTGCTCCGCGTGCTCGCCGCCGGTCAGCAGGTGAAAGGCCAGGCCGATCAGCGTGCCCGGCTGGTACGGGCCGCCGTGCTTGCCGTACAGGTTGTTGGCCAGCAGCAACGCCTTTGCCTGCCGCGACTCGAACCTCGCGTCGATGAACTGGCCAAGGCTGCCGGTCAGCAGGATCGTCAGTCCCTCGAGCTCGCGGCCGCGCACTCCGCGCAGCCGGCGTGCCAGCCGCAGCACCTCGCGGCCGCCGCGCAGGCCGGTGGCCCGGGTGTCCGGCGGCAGCTCAGTGAACAGCGGCTGCAGCCTGGCGGCCAGGCCGCGCAGCTCGGCGTCCGCGGCGAGGTACGCTCGGGCGTCGGCGGCGGAGAAGCGGGCGATCTCGGCGGCGGTCTGGTCTGGGTCGTTCCACGCGGCGAGCACCTCGCCGCCATCCAGCGCGACCTGGAGCGCGGGCTCGCATGGCACCATCCGGAGCCCGTGGGAGCCCAGGTTCAGTTCCCTGATCACCTCGGGCCGCAGCATGGACGCGATGTAGGAGGTGGTGGATGCCCGGCAGCCGGGAGCGATCTCCTCGGTGACGCAGCAGCCGCCCACGACGTCGCGCCGCTCGACGACCAGCGTCGCCAGCCCGGCCCGGGCCAGCAGCGCTCCGGCGGTCAGGCCGTTGTGACCGGCGCCGACCACAATAACATCGCACCTGGTGGGCTGAGTGGCAGTCGTCATCATCTCTGACTTTCGGTCAAATAAGAGCGATACGCTGGCTAGTATGATTAGATAGCTGCACGGTGTCAATACTTTTCGAGTCGCGAGGAAGCGGAGTTCGTTTATGACCTCTGGTCAGACTAGGACCCCTGGCGGCCGGGTGCCCGTACGCGCGCAGGCCCGTCAGGCCGCCAGGCAGGAACGGATCGTGAACGTGGCGATGCGGCACTTCGCCGAGCGCGGATACGAGGGCGTGCGCATCGAGGAGATCGCCCAGGAGGCCGGCGTGGCCAAGGGGGCGGTGTTCGGGTACTTCAGCAGCAAGGCGCGGCTGTTCCTGGCGGCGTACCAGGCTGCCGCACGCTCGTTCAGCACCTACCTGGAGGCGCCGCCTGAGGTCGTCGAGCAGGGCTTCTTCGCCGTCATCAGCTACTGGATCGATGCCACGCCGCACATGATCTACGAAGACTGGGTGCCCTACCGGGTCACGCTCCTCGGCAACTACTGCTCCAGCCTGGAGCTGCGGCGGGAAGTCACCCAGTTCCTCGTGCGGGAGGACCCGTACGGCACGGAGGCGTTCGTGCAGTTCGGCATCGAGCGCGGCGAGATCCGCACCGACATCGACGTGAAGATGATCGTGTCGCTGGTGGACTGGCTGATGGACCGGGTCCAGGACGCGATCGTCACCGAGGAGCTCGACCCCGGGCTGTTCGGCTCGGCCGCCCAGCCGCAGCAGGTGCGGGAACTGCGGGTCCGCCAGTTCGTGGAACTCCTGCGCAGCGCGATCGGGGCGAGGCCGGCCGGGGTGACCTCGTGACCGGCGCGGAGCGGATGGCGGTCAGGGAGGCCAGGATCCCGGTCAGGGACGGCACCGAGCTGGCGGCGACCCTGTACCTTCCCGGCCTTCCCGACGGCGGCCCGGCGGTCCCTGCGCTGCTTGAGTACCTGCCCTACCGCAAGGACGACGGGATGCTCGCCCGCGACTACGGGCTGTACGCCTACATGACCGGGCACGGCTACGCGGGCGCGCGGGTGGACATCCGCGGTACCGGCCGCAGCGGCGGCACGCTGCCCGAGGGTGAGTACACCGAGACCGAGCAGCGTGACGCCGAGGACGTGATCGCCTGGCTGGCGGCTCAGCCGTGGTGCACGGGCGCCGTCGGCATGTGGGGCATCTCCTGGGGCGGCTTCAACGCGATCCAGGTCGCGATGCGACGGCCGCCGGCGCTGCGGGCGATCATCGCCGTGGACGCGTCCGACGACCTGTTCCACGATGACGTGCACTACATCGACGGGCTGCTGCACCTCGATGAGTACGCGCTGATGATCGACCACCTGAACGCGCTGCCGCCCGCGCCGGACTTCCCGCTTGACACGGCCACCCTGGCCGGCCGGTTCGACAGCGAGCCGTGGCTGATGACGTGGCTGGCCAGGCAGCAGGACGGGCCGTACTGGCAGCGCGGGTCACTGCGGCCGGACTACGGCCGGCTCACGATTCCGGCGTTCCTGATCGGCGGCTGGTACGACGGATACAGGGACTCGGTGCCCAGGATGCTGGCGGCGGCGCCGGCCCCTGTCAAGATCATGATCGGCCCGTGGAACCATACGTTCCCGCACAACGCGGTTCCCGGGCCGGCCGTCGAATGGCGCGCCGAGGCGGTCCGGTGGTGGGACCACTGGCTGCGGGGCGCGCGGAACGACATCATGTCCGAGCCCCCGGTCACGGTCTACGTCAGGGACTGGCACCCGCCGGAGCCTGGCCTGACGCGGATCCCCGGGCGGTGGCGGACCGAGCAGGCGCTTCCGCCCGCGCGGACCGTGTACCGGGCCTGGCACTGCGGCCAGGAGCGGAATCTGTCGGCCGTCCCCCCGCGGCCCGGCTCGGTCGCGCTGCGGTACGTGCCGTCGGCGGGCGCGGAGGCCGGGCACTGGTGGGGCGAGCTGACCCCTGACCAGCGTGGCGCGGACGCGTTCAGCCTGGTCTTCGACAGCCCGCCGCTGGCGGAGGAGGTCGAGATCCTCGGCTTCCCGCTCGTCGAACTGCACGGCAGCGCGGACGCCGAGCCACTCCACTGGTTCGGCCGGCTGTGCGACGTGGCACCGGACGGCACGGTGACGCTGGTGACCGGGGGCGGCCGGGCCGGGCGGCCTGACCCGCTGCGCGACGGCGGCTCGCTTCCCGGCGGGCGGGACGGCGGCCCGCCCCCGCGGACGCCGGCCGCGCTGCCGCTTGAGTTGCACGTCACGTCGTGGGTCTTCCCGCGCGGCCACCGGATCCGGCTCGCGCTGTCCAACGCGATGTGGCCGATGATCTGGCCGACCCCGCACCCCGCCACGGCCACGGTCCGGCTCGGGCCGGACGGGACCAGGCTGATCCTGCCGGTGGTCCCCGCGGCCGAGTCGACCGCGCCGTCGCTGGCCGAGCCAGGCCCGGCCGCGCAGCCGCCCGGTGTCCGCAGCTGGGGCGGGCTGCTCCCGGACCGCTGGACCGTGCAGCGTGACGGCACCGGCGGCAGCGCGACCTGGTGGCGGGGCGGCAGCGGTACCGAGTTTCCCTGGGGCCGCGTGGTGGACGAGGAATACCTGCGCTACTCGGTCGACGACACGCGGCCCGCCGCCGCCGCCGCGCACGGCGAGGCCCGCACGGAGATCCAGGCCGGCGGCCGGCTGCTGACCGCCATCTCGGTCCTCGACCTCGGCGGCGACGCGAGCTCGCTGCATTACTCCTACCGGCGCGAACTGCGCTGCGACGGAGTCCTCATCCGCGAGCGCGGCTGGCAGCGCAGGTACCCGCGCGACGGGCACTAACCCCGGCGCGCCAGGGCGGCCGGATCGACCGCCAGTTCGCGGGCGACGAACTCGCGCGCCCAGGCGGCGCTCTGGTCGCGGTTCTGGATGCCGCGGTGGACGATCGTCTGGACGGCGAGCCCGTCAAGCAGGGCGGTGATCCGCCACGCCGCGCCGCGCGGATCGGCCGTGGTGAACTCGCCGCTGTGCACCCCGTCCTGGATGATCGCGATCAGCGATTCCTTCCAGCGCAGGTCGACCTCGCGGCCCACCTGCCGCAGCTCCGGGTCGCGCAGCGCCGCCGCCCATCCCTCGATCCACAGCCGCCACCCCTTGGCCCGCCCGGTCGGCGCGTACCACTCCAGGGCGGTGCTGAGCTT
>JASHPP010000502.1 GCA_030038035.1 Trebonia sp. | reverse complement strand
GATGCGCGCCAACTGGGCGGCCATATTCGCGGGGATCCCCGACTTTCACGCCGAAATCGGCCGGTCGGTCCGGGACGGTGAAACGACCTGGACCGAATGGCGCTGGTCGGGGACCCGCAGGGACGGGCAGGCGTTCGGGATGCGCGGAGTGACGCTGTTCGAGATCAGCGGCGATCAGATTGTCGCTGGACGGTTGTACATGGAAGAAGGTCGAGCGGGATGTTGCCGGCATGGGCGGATCGCCTCCTGGCCAACCACCGATCGAGTGGCTGAGCGCAGGCTGATCCGCCCTCATCTGCCGCGAGGAGGACTGCTGGGTTACAGCACTGTGGCCTCTAATTCAGGCTATATCACCCCTTTCTATCCCACATCGCCCGCCCGGCCCGGAGGGGTGCGGCAGGCTGGACCGGCGGAGTATCGTGGGGCCATTAACTGCAACGTGTGAGCAAGAATGCTCACTTTGTGGCAGGTGGTCTAGATGCGGCAGGTTAGATATAGGGCGCTCATCAGACTCGACCCGGTTGCGCCGAGCCCGGATGCCACAGGTGCCCCGGCTACGCCGCGCGAGCCGGACGCGCAGCCCGCGGCGCTGGTGCCAAGCCAGCGGACCGCGCCGGACGAACAGCCGGCCCCGCGGCCGCGGCCGCGCTACCGCAAACCATCCATCCCGCGCCAGTACGCCAATCACACCCACACCCTGATGGTCCGGGCGCAGTGCCTGACCAGGCCCAGCTACGAACGGTGCTTCCCCGCCGAGCTGAGCTGGGACGACGACGAGCCCCTGCACCCGGGCGACCGCGCCGAGGTGACGATCACGATGACCGACGACGAGGCGGTCGCGTTCTTCCGCGCGGGGCAGCGCTTCAGCCTGTGGCACGGGGACGACGTCGGGCACGGCACGATCTCCCGCCAGGTGCACACCGAATACGGCCCCTGCTAACGACCGCAGGTACGACGCGCCGTTCAGGTCAAGGATCGAGCCGCTCGCCCACTCCGCCGACGGGGACGCCAGGTACACGACGGCCTCGGCGACCTCTTCGGCGGTCGCGACCCGGTTGAACGGGCTCTGCGCCCTGATCGCGTCGCCGGCCGGCGTGGCGAGCTCCGCCGCGGTCATGTCCGTCGCCACGTAGCCGGGGGCGACCGAGGCGACCGTGATGCCGTGCGGCGCGAGGGCGACCGCCAGCGACTGCCCGAACGCGTGCAGCCCCGCCTTGCTCGCCCCGTACGCCGGGTGGGCGGGCTCGCCGCGGAACGCCCCGCGCGACCCCACGTTCACGATCCGCCCGCCGTCGGCCCCGTCGCCGCGCGCGATCATGTGCCGCACCGCGCACCAGGTCGCGTTCGCCGCGCCGACCAGGTTGACGCCGAGCGTGTCCTGCCACGCCTGCTGCCACTGCGCGTACGAGCCGTCGAGCACCGGGTGCGCCAGGTAGACGCCCGCGTTGTTCACCAGGACATCAAGCCCGCCAAGTGCCGCCGCCGCGGCGTCGACCATCAGCCGCACGGCGTCGGCGTCCGCCATGTCGGCCCGCACCGCCACGTGCCCGCCGCCGGGCAGGCTGTCCCGCAGCGCCGCCGCGGCGCCCGCGGCTTCCCGGTAATGGATCGCCACCCGGTCCCCGCGCGCCGCGAAGGCCCGCACGATCGCCGCACCGATCCCACGGGACCCGCCCGTAACCAGAACTGCCCGCCCGCTCACCCGCATGTCCCTATCTATCCCGAACGAACCGTCCCGACTCACCCGCCGCACAGTTCCAGCAGCTTGGTGACCGTCGCCCAGTTCCGTGCCGTTCCCGTGACACCCGCCTTCGGCGCGCTGACGATCCGCAGCACCGCGTCCGCCAGGTCGCTGTTCCCGTATCCGTCCGGCGTGTGCAGGTACAGCGCCCGCCCGGTGGCCTGCACCGAGTCCCGCGCGCCCGCCGCGGCCGCCGAAGCGGCGGCGGCGCCAAGCCTTTCCAGCAGGCCGGCTCCCGGTGGCTGGCTGAGCAGCACCGCGTGCACCCGCTTGGGGTCCGGCTCCGCGTGGAACGGGTTGTCGTCGACGATCTCGGACAGCTCGTCGCGCGTGACGACGACGACGGGCGCGGCGACCCCGAGCCGGGCTGCGATGGCGGCGGCCATGGCCGCCGCCATCGCAGCGGTGTCCTCGCCTGCCGTCGCGCTGAACAGCACGTTCCCGCTCTGGATATATGTCGACACGTCCGTGTGCCCGAGCTCGCCGACGACCGTCCGCAGGTCCGCCATCGCGACCCGGTTGTGACCGCCGAGGTTGATTCCCCGCAGTAGCGCCACGTGGGTAGGCATGAGCCCATTGTGCCGCCGGTCACGCGGTGATCGGTTCGAGCAGCTCCTGGCTCACGCTCAAGCAGCTGCCGTGCCTGCGCCCACCGCGCCGGGTCGTCATCGCGGGTTGCGCCACGTCGGCGGGGGGTGAAGGTCAAATCCGGCTACTGCGTATAGCCGGCGAGGAACGTCGCGAGCCGGCCGATCGCGTCTTCGAGCACTTCGACCGAGGCCAGGAACACGACCCGCAGATGGTCCGTGGACGGCAGGTTGAACCCGGTGCCGTGCGTCAGCAGCAGGTGCTGCTGCTCCAGCAGGTCGATGCACATCCGCTGGTCATCGACGATCTTGTGCACCTCGGGGTCCAGGCGGGGGAACAGGTACAGCGCGCCGGCCGGCTTGTAGCAGTCCACGCCGGGGATCTGCGTGAGCAGCTCCCAGCCGAGGTCGCGCTGGTCGCGCAGCCGGCCGCCGGGGCGCAGCAGCGGCGTGATGTCGATCGCGCCGTCGAGTGCCGCGGGTATGGCGTGCTGCGCGGGGACGTTCGGGCACATCCGCATGTTGGCGAGCAGCTCCAGGCCCTCCAGGTACTCGGCGATCGGCTCGCGGGGGCCGGAGACCGCCAGCCAGCCGGAGCGGAACCCGGCGAGCCGGTACGTCTTGGACATCCCGCCGAGCGTCAGCACGGGCAGGTCGGGCGCGAGCGCCGCCGCGTTGTGATGCACGGCGCCGTCGTACAGGATCTGGTCGTAGATCTCGTCGGTGAGCACGAGCAGGTTGTTCCGCCTGGCGATGTCGAGCAGCCGCTCGAGCGTGTCCTTGGAGTAGACGGCGCCGGTCGGATTGTTCGGGTTGATGATCACGATCGCCCGGGTCTTGTCGCTGACCTGCGCCGCGACGTGCTCGATGTCGGGATTCCAGTCCAGCTCCTCCGCGCACCGGTAGTGCATGGCGCGCCCGCCGCAGAGGCTGACCGCGCCGGTCCACAGCGGGTAGTCCGGACTCGGCACGAGCACCTCATCGCCGGGGTTGAGCAGCCCCTGCAGCGCCATCACGATCAGCTCGGACACGCCGTTGCCAAGGTAGACGTCGTCCGGGGTAACCCCGGGGACGCCGATGCGCGTGTAGTACCGCGCGACCGCCTCGCGGGCCGGCGCGATCCCGCGTGCGTCGCTGTACCCCTGCGAGGCCCGGATGCTGGCCGCGACGTGGTCCAGCACCGCTTCCGGCGCGACCATGCCGAACGGCGCGGGGTTTCCCAGGTTGAGCTTCAGGATCTCGTGTCCTTCGGCCTCGAGCTCGCGAGCTCGCCGCAGCACCGGCCCCCGTATGTCGTACCTGACATCCTCCAGCCTGCTCGCCTGTGACACCACCGCGCGCCTCCCTGGGTTTCCCTGGTGGTATGGACCGCTGACCGAAATGTTACCGGCTTCCCGCCGGCGCCCCCCGGGAATTAACCGCCGCCAGCGCCAGCATGGTCTGTCCGGACGGGCGCGTTGCCGCGTCCGCCTCAAGTTAGGACCCGAGCGGCTGGGACAAAAGGGACAAACAGGTCGGTAAATCCTGCCGCGCGGCTCCTAACTTGCGAAAACCGTCTCAGTATCCGAGAGCCCCGCCCTTCGAGTCGGCCCGCGCAGGGCCGGGCACCTCGATGAGGCCTTCGTCCTCACCCACGGCAGGAAGCATGGGTACCCCGATGCCGACCAGGACCTGGCCGTATTCGGGGCGCACGGCCTGGGGGCGGACGCCCGCACCGTGGACCTCGGGGCCGGCACGGGACAGTTCGCGATGCCGGCGGCGCGGCGGTTCGGGCACGTGACCGCGCGCGGGCGAGACGTCAACCGGCGCGCGGCTTCTAGTGCGGGTGTGGCGGAACGCACCAGCGCCCCCGCTACGATCGGCGTGTGGCTGACGATGAGACCGCGGAGACAGCCGACAAGACCGGGGGCCCGGATAGCACGGCGGTGCGGGTCGCCTTGTGGCGGGCGATGCATGTCCAGGTCGACCCGCCGCCGCATGTCCTTGAGGACGAGATCGGCCTGCGGCTGGCGGACCCGCCCGCCGGCTGGCGCAGCCGCGGGGACATGGACCCCCGCGCCACCAGCCGGTTCCGGGCGGGCATCGTGGCGCGGGCGCGCTTCGTCGAGGACCTGGTCGCCGCGGAGGCTGACCGCGGTGTCGGCCAGTACGTGATCCTGGGAGCCGGCCTGGACACGTTCGCGCAGCGCAGGCCCGATGTCGCCGGGCGGCTCCGGGTGTTCGAGGTCGACCGGCCCGGCCCCCAGGCGTGGAAGGCAAGGCGGCTGACCGAGCTCGGCTACGGCGTTCCCGGCTGGCTGCGGCTGGTGCCTGTCGACTTCGAGGCGGGCGAGGGCGCGTCGTGGTGGGAGCGACTGCCGGCCGCCGGGTTCGACCCGGGCCAGCCGGCGGTGGTGGCCTCCACCGGCGTCAGCATGTACCTGACCAAGGACGCGAACGCGGCCACGCTGCGCGAGCTCGCCGCGCTTGCCCCGGGTTCAACGCTGGTCATGACGTTCCTGCGGCCGGTTGAGCTGCTCGACGAGGAGGACCGCCCGGGACTCCTGGCCTCTGAACAGGGCGCGCGGGCATCCGGGACGCCGTTCATCAGCTTCTTCGCCCCCGAGGAGATCCTGGCGATGGCCCGCGACGCCGGGTTCAAGGACGCCAGGCACGTGCCGGCGGCCACGCTCAACCAGCGGTATTTCGCCGACAGGGCTGACGGCCTCCGCACCTCCAGCGGTGAGGAACTGCTGGTAGCCAGCACCTAGAACGCGCCGATGCCGCCCACGTTCGTGACAACTCAAGATCGCGAAGGCTTTTGGCATCGCTCGGCGCGAAATGTCTACGCCCTGAAAAATGTCTTCGCGATCAGCATCGCGAGCCCGGCCGGCCAGGTCAGGCCTGCGTCGTGAGGCGCTCGAACAGCTTGGTATACCGGGCGGTCATCGCCGCGACGACGTCGGCGGGGATCTCCGGGCCGGGTGGCTTGCGGTCCCAGCCGATCCTGGCGGACCAGTCGCGCAGGTACTGCTTGTCCAGTGAGTGCTGCGGCCGGCCAGGCTCGTATTCGTCGGCCGGCCAGAACCGGGACGAGTCGGGGGTGAGCACCTCGTCGGCGAGCACCAGCGTGCCGTCAGGCGCACGGCCGAACTCCAGCTTCGTGTCCGCGACGATGATGCCGCGCCCGGCGGCGAGCGTCCGGCCCCGCTGATAGACCGCGAGCGTGACTCGCCTGAGCTCTTCGGCGGTCTCGGCGCCGGCCAGGTCCACCACGTCCGCGTAGGTCATCGGCTCGTCGTGCCCGACCGCCGCCTTCGTGGTCGGCGTGAACACCGGCTCGGGCAGCTGGGACGCCTCGCCGAGCCCGGGCGGCAGCGGCACCCCTGAGATGGACCCGCTCTCCCGGTAGGACGCAAGGCCAAGGCCGGCCAGGTAGCCGCGGGCGATGCACTCGACCGGGACCATGTCCAGCCGCTGGCAGCGGATCGCGCGGCCTTGCCACTCCGCGGGCACGTCGGCCGCCGAAATCACATGATTGGGCGTGATATCGGCCAGGCGGTCGAACCACCACAGTGATAGCTGGGTGAGGATGCGCCCCTTGCCCGGGACGGGCGTGGGCAGCACCACGTCGTAAATGGACACCCGGTCCGACGCGACAAGCAGCAGGTCGTCGCCGTCGGCGTAGACGTCGCGGACCTTCCCGGAATGAACCAGCTCCATGCACGCACCCCCGGCGCGACCCGTTCAGCAATGAGCCAGGCCAGCGTACTATCGCGGCGCGGGCGTAGCATCAGGTGGCATGGCGGGAAGCGACGCCGGTCGGCTCGCAGGCTGCGAATACCTGCAGGTCCAGACGACCACCGACTCGCGGGCCGAGGCGATGGAGCTGGCCAGGGCGGCCGTGGAGGCGCGCCTGGCGGCAAGCGGCCAGGTGGCCGGTCCGGTTGCGTCCACGTATTGGTGGAACGACGAGCTGGAGCGTGCCGAGGAATGGTTCGTGTTCCTGAAGCTGCCTGCCGACCGTTACGATGAGCTCGCCGCGTTCCTCGCCGAACGGCACAGCTACGACGAGCCGGAGATCGTCGCCACCCCGATCGTGGCGGGCTCGGCGTCATACCTGAGCTGGATCCGGGACGAGACCCGTCCGCAGCCGGAATCCGGTGCCACCGATGAGGACCCGGGCCCCGTGGCCACCGGAGCCGCGGAGGAGATCGTCCAGGGAGAGATCGGAGCGGGGTGAGCGCGCTGGGTCCCAAAGGGCTGGCCGTACTGTCGATCGCGGGGATCGCTGGCCTGTTCCTTGGCATCCTTGGCTGGACGCAGCGCGACACGGGGATGGTCGCCCCGCTGATCACGCCGTCCGCCGCCGCCTCCCCGGCACCCGCCGCCTCCCCGGCACCCGCCGCCTCCCCGGCACCCGTCGCCTCCCCGTCGGCAGCCGCGGGCCCGGCGCTGACATCGGAGCCGTACGCGTCCTACGCCTACCAGGTGTGGCTGGGCCCGCTGGTGCACGCCACGCAGGACGGCCGGCAGCTGACCGCCGCCTCGCACTTCTACTCCGCCGGCGCGAAGGTGTACGTGCTCGACTCGAACCTCGCCGACGGCGCCGGCCGCGCTGACCACGACGGAACAGGCGACGGCCTGGTGGTCACCAACGCGCGGGGACAGGTGCTGTCGTGAGCGACGGGGCGCGCCAGCCGGCCGGCTGGCCAGGCGACCGCGGACGGGGCTGGGCGGGCGGCCGCGGACGGGGCTGGGCGGGCGGGCGGTTCCGCTCCCCGCTCGGCGACGGCGAGGAGCAAGTCATCCAGCAGTCCACGGCGCCAGCGCAGGCCGCGCCCGCCAAGGCCAACGCCAAGGCCAAGGCCAAGGCCAACGCCAACGCCAACGCCACGGGATGGCGTGGCGCGGCCGAGCGCGCCGGCGAGGTCGGCGCGCAGTGGGCGCCGACCGTCGGCCGCGTCCTGCTCGGCCTGGTCCTCGCCTGGTTCGGCTATCACGAGCTGCTGCTGCCGGGAGAATGGACCGGGTACGTGCCCGTGATCAACGAGACGTCGAACTTCGCGATCATCGCCGTGCTCGTGCACGGCTGGCTGCTGTTCGTGCTGGCGGTCGCGCTGGTCGCCGGGATCGCGCCGCGCGTCAGCGCCGCCATCTCGAGCATCCTGCTGCTTGAGATCGTGATCTCGCTGTCCGTCAACGGCCTGTCGAACGACTCGCTGCGCGACCTTGGCGTGCTTGGCCTCGCGGTCTGCCTGACCGGCTGCCGCAACCAGCGCCTGGTCCTGCGCGGCTAGCGGCTACGGAGAGGAGCCTGACCATGCCCGGGGAGCTGCTGTTCGGGCTCGGCGCCGGCGTCCGCTGCGCCGGCGAGGTTTGCGGCACGCTCAAAAGCCTGGTCATCGAGCCAGGCGCTGACGTGGTCACCCACCTTGTCGTCGAGCCGGCGCACTGGCAGGAGGCAGCCAAGCTTGTCCCGTTCGCCCTCGTCGAGTCCGCGCCGGCCGCCGGTGAGGTCCGGCTGCGCTGCACGCTGACGGAGTTCGAAGAACTCGATGCCGCGGAGGCGGCGGAACTCGTGCCAGGCACCGGGGACTGGGAGATCTACGCCGGCGAGCCGATAGTCTCGTGGCCCTCCTACGCC
>JASHPP010000063.1 GCA_030038035.1 Trebonia sp. | reverse complement strand
GCCGGCCGAGTACGGCAGCTACGCGTCGCTGCCCGCGGTGCGGGCGGCCAGGGAGCCGGCGGCCGGCGGTTCCGTCACGCCGAAGGCGTGCGCGCAGGTCACGCTGACCGGCTTCGACGCCGCGCTGCCCGGCGGCGCGCCGGCCGCGGCCGTGACGTTCCGCGTGGGGCAAAACGGCATTTCGGAGGTTATTGTCGCCCCGCCTGGCTCGGCTGCCGCACGGGCGCTCGCCAGCCGGATCCCCGCCGGCTGCGCCCGCTACCGGGCCGCGATCGGCGGCACGACCGTGCGGTACACGGCCAGCGAATCGGCCGTCACGGGGATCGGCGAGCAGGCCCTGGTGCTCAACGTGCAGACGGCAGGCCACCCGGCGGACGACGCCTGGACCCTCGTCTATCGTGCCAGCGGGTTCGCGGGCGCCGTGATCGTGGTCGGCCCGAACGCGTCCCGGCTGGCGGTGCTCGAACTCGGCCAGCAGGCCTACGCGTTCGCCGCCAAGACGCTGTCCTGAGCGGCAACGGCGGCGGCTGGGCCCCGCCACGCGGCCGGGGGGCTTCCCGGCTGGGCCGCGCCACGCGGCGGTGCGGCTTCCCTGGCGTCACAGTAGTCGCGTAAGTGCCACTTTGGACACTCCATGCATGGACAAACAGGGCATTCCGGGCGCCGAAATCGTCACAGAGTGTGCGAAGTCCGGTCTGGCGCGGCGGCCACCGGAGGGCCGGGGCCGCGGCGGCCGCCGCGGCCGCGGGAGTCTGCGGGAGGTGCGAAACTAGGGACATGAGTGACCCCTCCCCACGGTTTCGCCCAGTGCTCGACACCTTCCCCCCGTACCGGCCAGGCAGGGTCCCGGTGGCCGTGGCCGGGCAGGCGCACAAGCTGTCGTCGAACGAGTCGCCCTACGGCCCGCTGCCGTCGGTCGCCGAGGTGATCGCCGCCGCGGGGCTCGATGTGCACCGGTATCCCGACAACGGGGCGGAGGCGCTCACCGCGGCGCTTGCCGCCCGGTTCGCCGTCCTGCCTGAGCACATCGCGGTCGGATGCGGCTCGGTCGGGGTCCTCAAGCAGCTGATCGAGGCCGTCAGCGACCCGGGCGCGGAGGTGCTGTACGCCTGGCGGTCGTTCGAGGCGTACCCGCCGCTCGCCGACCTCGCCGGCGCCACGTCGGTCCGCGTGCCGCTGCGGGACGAGACCCACGACCTGGACGCGATGGCGGCGGCCATCACCTCGCGCACCAGGCTCGTCCTCGTCTGCAATCCCAACAACCCGACCGGCACCGTCGTGGGCGAGCACCAGCTCACCGCCTTCCTTGACCAGGTGCCCGCGGACTGCCTGGTCGTGCTCGACGAGGCTTACCACGAGTACATCAGGGACGCCGCGGTCCCCGACGGGATCGACCTGTACCGCGACCGGCCGAACGTGGCCGTGCTGCGCACCTTCTCCAAGGCCTACGGCCTCGCCGGCCTGCGCGTCGGGTTCCTGATCGGGCACCCGCCCGTGGCGGCCGCCGTCCGCAAGACCATGCTCGCGTTCACGGTCAACTCCGTGGCCCAGGCGGCCGCGATCGCCTCCCTCACGGCCGAGGCTGAGCTGCTCGACCGGGTCGACGCCGTCGTCAAGGAACGCGAGCGGGTCCGCGAGGCGCTGCTCGCGGACGGCTGGGCGGTGCCCGCCACCGAAGCCAACTTCGTCTGGCTCCGTCTCGGGCTGCACACCTCCGCCTTCGCCGACGCCTGTGACCGCGTGGGCATCGCGGTCCGCCCGTTCGCGGGCGAGGGTGCCCGGGTTTCCATCGGAACCCCCGAAGCCAACGACGCCTTCCTCGCCGTGGCCCGGGCCTTCCCGCACCGCGGCCAGGACGTCCGGTTCTCGTTACGCGGGATACTTACCCACCTGCACTGGGGGGAAAGTATCCCCGGTATCGGCACAGTGCCCGCGCGGGGGACGCCTACCGGGCCGGCCGCGGGACGCGGGGGAAGCGAGCGTGCCTCATCGTGCCCGGCGGCCCGTCGCGGCCGCGGTGGTTATCGCGGTCGTGACGCTGACCGCTGGCTGCGGCCTGGCGGGCGGGAGTTCCGGCGACGCCGGGCAAGCTGCTCGTGGACCCGGTTCGACCCGCGGGCGCGGACCGGCACGATCGTCGGCGTGATCGGCGGCTACCAGCAGGGCGGCGACACTCCCTCGATCTCCTACAGCGCCTACTTCAACAACGACATCCGCGCGCTCTACGAGCAAGCCGAGGCGCTGAGCTAGCCGGCCGCCGCCAGCTCGTACTCCTCGCAGACGATGTCGGCGCCGAGGGCGGCGAACCGCTCCGCCACCGCCGCGTGGCCGCGGTCGATGTAGTACCCGTTCGAGATGACCGTCTCGCCCTCGGCGGCAAGGCCCGCCAGGATCAGGGCGGCCCCGCCGCGCAGGTCCGGCGCCACTACCTCGGTGCCGTGCAGCGGGTTGGGGCCGTGCACGATCGCGACGTTGCTGTCGACCTCGACCTTGGCGCCCATCTTGTTCAGCTCAGGCACCAGGGTGTACCTGCCGTCGAAGATCGTCTCCCTGATGTAGCTGGCACCGTCGGCCAACGTGGCCACGGCCATGATCGGCGACTGCAAGTCGGTGGCGTACCCGGGGTACGGGCTGGTGATCACGTTGATCGGGCGCAGCGGCCGTTCCCGTCGCACCTGGAGCACGGCGCCCTGGGGGGCGAACTCGACGCCCATCTGCTCGAGCTTCCAGCGGACCACGCCGAAGTGGTCCAGGTTAGCCCCGACCAGGTTGATCTCGCCGCCCGTGATGGCGGCGGCCATCGCGAACACGCCGGCATCGAGCCGGTCGGGCATCACGGTGTGCTCGACGGCCGTCAGTTCCGGAACGCCGTGCACCGTGATGAAGCCGGTGCCGCCGCCGCCGATGTCGGCGCCCATCTTGGTGAGGAACGCGATCACGTCGAGCACCTCGGGCTCTTGGGCGGTGTTGTCGATGACCGTCGTTCCCGGCGCCAGCGAAGCCGCCATGATCAGGTTCTCGGTGCCGGTGTGCGAGGGCGTATCCAGGTACAGGTGAGCGCCGCGCAGCCCGTCGTGGGCAGTGATGCGGATGACCGCGCCCCCCTCGTCCACGGTCGCGCCGAGCCGGGCGAAACCGCGATAGTGGAAGTCGAGGTTCCTGCTGCCCAGGTTGCACCCGCCGATGCCTTCGATGACCGCCTCGCCGAACCTGTGCAGGAGCGCGGGCACGAACAGCACGGAGCCGCGGAACCGCCGGGCGATGTCGGCGGGAAGCACGGGCGAAGTCAGCCGTGACGCGTCCACGACCAGGGTGCGTTCCGCCTCGTGGAACTCCACCAGGGCGCCCACCGCCTGGGCCAGCTCGACGGCGCGCCGCACGTCTTCGATCGGCGGCACGTTCCGCAGCACGGTCCGGCCGCGGTCCGCGAGCAGCGACGCCGCGATCATCTTGAGCGCCGCGTTCTTGGCACCCTGGATGAAAACCGTGCCCTGCAGGCTCGTGCCGCCACGGACGCGGTAGCGGATCTCGGTGCCCTTGGTCATGTGGATAGTGCTCCTGTCCGAGGGGGAACTACGAGAACGCGTCACGTCTGTGAGCACGCCCTGGCGAACGCGATGTCCAGTATGCCACCCGATGGGGGTGCTCAGGGTGCTCAGGTAAGACGTGCGAGGCGATCGAAGACATGGTCCAGGCGCGCGACATAGCGCTCCGCGAGGAACGCCCGGTCAAGGGCCGCCTCGTCGATGACGACACTCCGCTTCTTACCCGCGGTGAGCAATGAGTCGCGAAATGGCGTCCCGTTGTCCCACGTGTCCATCGCGGCGGCCTGCACGAGCGCGTACGCGTCCTCGCGGGACAGCCCGGCGCTGACGAGTTCAAGCAGCACCGCCGAGGAGTACAGCAGGCCGTTGGTCAGGTTCATGTTCGCCCGCATCCGCGCCGCGTCCACCACGAGCCCCTCGACCAGCCCGGTCGTGAGGTGCGCCACGTAGTCGGTGGCGATCGCGGCGTCGGGCAGTGCGATCCGCTCCACGCTGGAGTGCGAGATGTCCCGCTCGTGCCACAGCGGGATGCCCTCGGTCACCGGGGTCACATAGGACCGCACCAGCCGGGCTAGCCCGCAGATCCGCTCGCAGCGGATCGGGTTCTTCTTGTGCGGCATCGCCGACGAGCCCTTCTGGCCCGCCCCGAAGGGCTCGGCGAGCTCCCTGAGCTCGGTGCGCTGCCCGTGCCTGACCTCGAGCGCCACCGCCTCGCAGACCGTGGCGAGCACGGCGAGCGCGGAGGTCCACTCGGCGATCCCGTCGCGCATCACGACCTGGGTGGCGACGTCGGCCGCGCGCAGCCCGAGCTCGGGCATCACCTCCGCCTCGATCGCCGGGTCGATGTTGGAGTAGCTGCCCACCGGGCCGGACAGCTTGCCGACCGCGACGGACTCGCGGGCCCGCCGCACCCGGTCACGGGACCTGGCCGCGGCGAACGCGAAGTCCGCGACCCGGTGGCCCCAGACGTCGGGCTCGGCGTGCACGCCGTGTGTGCGGCCGGCCCGCAGCGTGTGCCGGTGCGCGAGCGCGTGGTCGCGCAGCACGGCGACCAGCCGGTCCGCCCTGGTCACGATGATGTCGGTGGCCTCGGTGAGCTGCACCGCGAGCGCCGTGTCCAGCAGGTCGGACGAGGTCATGCCGTAGTGCACCCAGGCCGCCGCCGACCGCGGGTCGGTGTTGTCCGCCCACGCGGTGAGGAACGCGATCGTCTCGTGGTCTGTCACGGCTTCGACCGCTGCCACCGCTTCGGGTGTGGGAGGACGCGCCGAACGGACGGCGGCGACTGCCTCGGCCGGGACCGTTCCCGCCCGCGTCTGGGCCTCGACCACCAGGGTCTCGACCCGGCACCAGAGCTCGTACTTGTGGGCCTCGCTCCAGACCCGCCCCATCTCGGGCAGCGTGTACCTGTCGATCACTCTCTAACGGTAACCGCGGCTCGCTCCGCGATGTCATGCCGGTACCAGCCGCCGCGCATCTCGACGCACGCCGCGACCGCGTACGCGGCGGCGCGCGCGGCGGCCAGGTCCGGTCCTGAACCGACCGCGTTCAGCACCCGGCCGCCGGCGCTGACCAGCGCGCGGTCCGCGGCGCAGGCAGTACCGGCGTGCAGGAGATAAGCCCCGGTCCGTTCCGAATAATTGCTGAATGTGATCCTGTCGCCCTTGACCGGGGCCTGCGGGTAGCCTTCGGCGGCGAGCACCACCGTGACCGCGGCACCGGGCAGCCAGCTCAGCGCGGGCGCGGCGGCCAGGTCCCCGGCGGCCGCGGCGTGCAGCAGGCCGGCCAGCGGGGTGGCGAGCCGGTCAAGCACCACCTGCGTCTCCGGGTCGCCGAACCGCGCGTTGAACTCGACCACCTTGACGCCGCCGCTGGTGAGCGCGAGACCCGCGTAGAGCAGCCCGCGGTACGGTGCCCCCCGGCGGCGCAGCGCGCCGATCGCGGGCTCGATGACCCGGTCGAGCACGTCGGCGGCCAGGTCTGGCGGCGCCCAGGGGAGCGGGGCGTAGGCGCCCATGCCGCCGGTGTTCGGGCCCAGGTCGCCGTCGCGGGCGCGCTTGAAGTCCTGCGCTGGCAGCAGGGGAACCGCGCTCGTGCCGTCGGCGAGGGCGAACAGGGACACCTCGGGGCCGTCGAGGTACTCCTCGATGACGACGCGCCGGCAGGCCGCGGCGTGCCGTCTGGCCTCGCCGAGGTCATCGGTGACGACCACGCCCTTGCCAGCGGCGAGCGCGTCGTCCTTCACGACGTACGGCGGGCCGAATTCGCTGAGCGCCGCATCGGCCTCGTGCTCGTTGCCGGCCGTTCGTGACCGCGCCGTCGGGATGCCCGCCTCGGCCATGACCTCCTTGGCGAAGGACTTCGACCCCTCGATCATCGCCGCGCCGGCGTCCGGGCCGAAGGCCGCGATGCCGGCTTGGCGGAGGGCGTCGGCGGCGCCGGCCACGAGCGGCGCCTCGGGGCCGATGACCACGAGGTGGGCGCCCAGCGTCCTGGCAAGGCTGGTGACGTCCGCCGGGTCGGTGGCCCGCACCTCATGGACCTGCGCAAGCTCGGCGATGCCGGGGTTGCCTGGCGCCGCGTGCAGGCCGGTTACCGCGGGGTCGCGGCTCAGCGCGCGGACGAGCGCGTGCTCGCGGCCGCCGGACCCGATCACCAGTACTCGCACGTCGGCGAGCCTACTAGCTGGCCGGCTGTCTAGAGGAGCGGGCGGAGCTGCAGGGTCTGGTCGCGGCGCGGGCCCACGCCGACCGCGCTGACCGGAGCGCCGGAAATGTCCTCGATCGTCTTGATGTAGTGCTGCGCGGCGGCGGGCAGGTCACCGAACGAGCGGCACTGCGAAATGTCCTCCCACCAGCCGTCGAGGTACTCGTAGACCGGCTTGGCGTGGTGGAACTCGGTCTGCGTCATGGGGATCTCCGCATAGCGCGTGCCGTCCACCTCGTAGGCCACGCAGACGGGTATCTTGTCCAGGCTGGACAGCACATCGAGCTTGGTCACGAAGAAGTCGGTCACCCCGTTGACCCGGGCCGCGTAGCGGGCGACCACGGCGTCGAACCAGCCGGTGCGCCGCGGCCTGCCGGTCGTCACGCCGTACTCGCCGCCCGCCTTGCGCAGGTACTCGCCCTGCTCGTCGTGCAGTTCGGTCGGGAACGGGCCGGAGCCGACCCGCGTGGTGTATGCCTTGACGATCCCGATCACCCTGGTGATCCGCGTCGGCCCGAGGCCGGCCCCCACGCACGCGCCGCCCGCCGTCGGCGAGGACGACGTGACGAACGGGTAGGTGCCATGGTCCACGTCGAGCATGGTCGCCTGGGCGCCCTCGAGCAGGACGACCTCGCCGGCCTCCAGCGCCTTGCCGAGGATCAGCCCGGTGTCGGCGACATAGGGGCGCATGCGCTCGCCGTAGGCGATGTATTCGGCGGCGGTCTTCTTCGCGTCGATGCCGCGCCTGTTGTACACCTTGGTGAGCAGCTGGTTCTTGTCCC
>JASHPP010000501.1 GCA_030038035.1 Trebonia sp. | reverse complement strand
TAACTGAGCGCCACCCGTCCGACCCGGCGGATGATCCGCTGCCCCCGGGGCAGCGCGCCCGGCTCCGCCCGCCAGATCGCCCGCAGCACTTCGGTCCGGTGCAGCGCGCTGGAGACCAGCGCCTGGTCCGCCCGTTCCGCGAGCCAGCTGGCAAGCGCGGGTGATTCAGGTTCTGACAGCGCGAGCTTCACGAGCGCGGTGGAGTCGAGGTAGATCAAGGCCGGTCCTCACCCTCGCGCAGCTGCCGCAGGACGTCGCTCGCGGTGGGGCGGTCCGCGGCGGTGGCCGGGTACGGGTCGACGTCGAGGACGCTGCCTGCCTCCTCGGCCCGCTCGACCACCCCGGCCGCGATCCAGCGCTCCAGCGGACTGTCTGGCAGGCGCACCGGGACCATCTGTGCCACCAGGCGGCCGCGGTTCGTGATGTCCACCGTGTATCCCCTCTCCACGAGGTCGACGTAGATGCTCGCGTGCTGGCGCAACTCCCGGATCCCGATCCGCTGCGGCGGCAGGCTCGAGGTCGCGTGGTGGACCGGGTTACCGGAGTACCCCAGGTCCGCGCTGAGCGGCTTGCCCCGCTTGCGGTCACCTTTCTGTGGCATGGAGGGACTGTAGCACACGGCATGCTACACTGGGGATAAGCGGGCAGTGCGTGTCGTACGGACCGGGCACGGAAGTGGACCGGGCACGGGGATCATGGGGCAGGATAGAGGTATGCAGCAGCCGCGGGACTTCTCTTTGTACGGTGCCGTCGACCTGGGCGCGCGGCAGGCGGCCGCGCAGCGCCGGGAGCAGGCGGCGGAGCGTAACGCCAGGGCCGGCGCGTCCGGGAATGGCGAGGCGTCGGCGTTCGTGATCGACGTCACCGAAGAGACCTTCAACACCGAGGTGGCGACGCGGTCCCGGACCACGCCGGTCATCGTCGACCTGTGGGCGGACTGGTGCGGGCCGTGCAAGCAGCTCAGCCCGGTGCTTGAGAAGCTGGCCGACGAGGCCGCAGGCGCCTGGGTGCTCGCCAGGATCGACGTCGACGCGAACCCGCGGCTGGCCCAGGCGTTCCAGGCGCAGTCCATCCCGATGGTCGTCGCGATCATCGGCGGCCAGATGGTGGACGCCTTCCTCGGGGCGATGCCCGAGGCACAGGTCAGGCAGTGGCTGACGCAAGTGCTCGCGGTGGCCGAGCAGCTTGGCGTTGGTTCCGCGGACGGTGCGCCAGGGGCCGCCCCGCAGGCCGGGCTGGACGCCCTGGCCGACGCGATGCCTCCGGCGTACGCGGAGGCGCAGGCGGCGATGGAGCGCGGTGACTTGGACGCGGCCGCCAGCGTGCTCGAGAAGGCGCTCGCGGAGACCCCGGCCGACCCCGTGCTGAAGAGCTGGCTCGCCCAGGTCAACCTCATCCGCCGGGTGGGCTCCTACGACGAGACGGCCGCGCGCCGCGCCGCCGCCGCAAGCCCAGGCGACGTCGGCGCGCAGACACGGGTCGCCGACATCGAGCTGGCGGCGGGGCGGACCGAGGAGGCCTTCGACCGGCTGCTCGGCGCGATCAGGCGCACCTCGGGCGAGGAGCGGGACAGGGCGCGGCTGCACCTGCTCGAGCTCTTCGAGATCTTCCCGCCCGACGACCCCCAGGTGAAGAAGGCACGGGGCCAGCTGACCGCCCTCCTGTTCTGAGCGTTCCCCGGCCGCGGCCGTAACGCGGCGCGGCGCCGTCACCAAGTACGGGTAACCGGACGGCGGCGAAGGGCGGCGGGGGCAGCGAACTCGGCTGGCGCAGTACGCCGACATCGGCTCCGGGCTGGTGACCAGGCCGGGTGCGTGACTCAGCGGGCGCGGGGGTCGGCCTGGTCGGGCCCTGCGAGCTGCTCGAGGGCAGGGACCGCCGCCGCGAGGGCGGCGCGCTGCTCGGGGGTCAGCAGCAGCAGGCTCTGCGTGAGCAGGACGGTGCCCTCCTCACGCAGCCGCTCCAGCGTGTCGTGGCCCATCGGCGTGATCGCCAGCGTGCTGGCCCTGGCGTCCTTCGGGTCGGCGCAGCGCTGCACGTAGCCGAGTTCCTCGAGCACGGCGACCAGCCGGGTCAGCGTGGACGGCGCGATCCCCTCGGCCGCGGCGAGGTCGCCAAGCCGCAGCGGGCCCGACCGCTCCACGGTGGACAGCGCGGCCAGCTGGGTCGGGGTCAGGCCCGCCAGTTCGTGCCTGCGCAGCCGCCGTGACAGCCGCGCGATCGCGACGCGCAGGCGTGTTACATCGATCACGCCGGATTCGGCGTCCACCGCGCTCGTGCCGACGGACGGCGGGCCCATCGTTGTTTCGCGCGCCATGACTGAAGATTACGCGCTGCACCGCTCAGCTCGTACTCTTGGACAGTGGCGTCCAGGAAAGGCGGAAAAGCGACGTGACCATGGCGCCTAGCGTCTCGTACTCCATCACTGCCCGGCTCGACGTCGCCTCGCACGGTCGCGCCGTCAGCGAGATCACCCGCGCGGTCGAGCACGCGGGCGGCGTGGTGACCGCGCTGGACGTGAGCTCGGGCCAGCGGGGCAAGCTCCGCGTCGACGTGACCTGCGCCGCGTCCGGCACGGAGCACGCGGAGTCGCTGGTCGCCGCGATGGCGGGCATCTCAGGCGTGTCGGTGCACAAGGTCAGTGACCGTACGTTCCTGCTGCACCTGGGCGGCAAGATCGAAATGCGGTCCAAGGTGCCGCTGCGCAATCGCGACGACCTGTCCATGGCCTACACGCCCGGAGTGGCGCGGGTCTCGCTCGCGCTGGCGGCCAAGCCGGAAGACGCCCGCCGCCTGACGATCAAGCGCAACAGCGTCGCGGTGGTGACCGACGGGTCCGCCGTGCTCGGCCTCGGCAACCTCGGCCCGTACGCGGCCCTGCCGGTGATGGAGGGCAAGGCCGCGCTGTTCAAGCGGTTCGCCGGCATCGACGCCTGGCCGATCTGCCTGGACACCCAGGACACCGACGAGATCGTGCGGGCGGTGCAGGTGATCGCGCCTGGCTTCGGCGGGATCAACCTGGAGGACATCTCGGCGCCCCGCTGCTTCGAGGTCGAGCGCAGGCTGCGCGCGCTGCTCGACATCCCGGTGTTCCACGACGACCAGCACGGCACCGCCATCGTGGTGATGGCCGCGCTCACCAACGCCCTGCGGGTGGTCGGCAAGGAACTGCCAGCCGTGCGCGTCGCGATGGCCGGCGCGGGCGCGGCGGGCACCGCGGTGCTGCGGCTGCTGCTGGCGGCCGGGGCCTGCGACGTGGTGGTGGTGGACGACCGGGGCGCCGTGTACCGGGGCCGGCCGGGCATGAACGACAGCCTGGCCTGGATCGCCGAGCGCACCAACGCGGCCGGGTACTCAGGCGACCTGGCCGGCGCCACCCGCGGCGCGGACGTGTTCATCGGCTTGTCGGCGCCGGGCATCCTGTCCAGCGCGGACGTCAAGGCGATGAACTCCGACGCGATCGTGTTCGCGCTCGCGAATCCCGACCCGGAGATCGACCCGGACATCGCGCGCGAGTACGCGGCCGTGGTGGCCACCGGTCGCAGCGACTACCCGAACCAGATCAACAACGTGCTTGCCTTCCCCGGCGTGTTCCGCGGCCTGCTCGACGCCCAGAGCCGCCGGATCACCGACCGGATGCTCGTCGCCGCCGCGCGGGCGCTCGCCGACGTCGTGCTGCCGGACGAGCTTGGCCCGGACTACATCATCCCGTCGGTGTTCCACCCGGGCGTCGCCTCCGGCGTGGCCGCGGCCGTCCGCGAGGTTGCCGCCGAGAGCGAGCCGGCCGGCGCCGCGCCGGGGGAGTAGGACGGCTGGCCCACTGACGCTGGAACCTGGCCCATGATGGTTACATGGACCACGTGTAAGCATGGAACCTAGTAACTCGCCGCCGGGACATGCCCTCTGACCTGCGTTAATGGTTTACGCTTGGCAAGCATAACAGTTCCGGTGGAAACAGCTTCGGTCGCCGCTGGGTGGCCCCAGCGTATGGGAGCAAGCTACCGCAGGGTCACCCTGGACGGATAAACCCGCATTGGACCCCTCCAGAGCCCCAGTGATGCTCTGGGCTGCAGTACGGAGCGTCCGGACCGGCTTTTCG
>JASHPP010000062.1 GCA_030038035.1 Trebonia sp. | reverse complement strand
TCGAGTCCAGTCCCCAGCCCTCGGGCACCGCGAAGATCTCATACCCCAGCTCATCGGCGAGCACCGCGGTCCGGACGATGACATCGCGCCGGGTCTCCATCGGGGTGAGCCCGACGCCGCGCCGTTGCGAGATCATGACGCTCCCCCGGCGGCCAGCGCCGGACCCGGGCGCGGCACGGTCAGCCACACGGTCCTGGCCGCGGCGAGCACCTGGCCGCCGGATCCGAGCAGCGCCGACGCGGCGGTGAGCTTGCGGCCGTCACGCTCGCCCGGCCAGGCGATCACCAGGCACTGGTCGCCAGGCGCGGGCAGCACCGCCAGGCTAGCCGTCATCCGGCCGAGCAGGATCGCGGTGTCCTGGCCTAGGCCGGCGGCCTCAGCTGCGGCGATCCCGCTGGGACAATCCAGCGCCGCCCAGATCACCTCGGGCCAGACCCTCCCGCCGGCGTCGGTGACCGAGGGGTCCGGTGTCCACGGCGCCGCCCACAACGGCCGGTCAGCCACCGGGCCGGGGAAGATCCGCAGCCCGTCCGCCGGCTCGCGGCCTGTCCCGCAGACAAAGCAGGCAGGGAAGACCGGATCGGAGTAGTAGCGCGCGCGGCCCGCCGCCATGCAAGCTTCCGCCACTGAGACCGGGCCCGGTATCTGCGGCGCCGGGCCGCCCGGCGAGGAGGCTGCCTCGGCGATCAGGGTCCCGCCGTGGTGGATGCGGACCAAACTTTCGCCGCCTCGCTCCACAGTCATGGGCGTCGCCAGCGGAGCTGGCCGGCGCAGCGTGACTGTCACCTGGCCAGCGAGATACGCGGCGATACTTCCGCAGACGTAACCGCCGTTGCCGGCGCCCGGCGGGCCGCTGAAGCGGGACGGGATAGTCAGCGCGGGAGCGGCGGCCGGCTGTGGGCGCTCGGCGGCCGCCGCAGGGCGGGCGAGCCGGGTGGCGTGGGTCATACCTCGACGCTAGGACCGCCCGGCCGGGGCGGCTATCGGGTGAACTACCGGCGCTTCCTCCGTTCCTCCCGGCCGGGGCGGCCGTGCCAGCTCCCGGCGCCGGGTGAACTACCGAGCCGCCCGGGTGCGGAGCCGCTGCTCGGTCACCCACGCCGCGATCTGGGCCCGCGAGCGCACCTGCAGCTTGCGCCGGATGTTCTCCACGTGCGCTTCGGCGGTCCGCGGCGCGACCGACAGCCGCCGGGCGATGGCCTGATTG
This sequence comes from Trebonia sp., assembly GCA_030038035.1. The sequence goes on along the minus strand of JASHPP010000062.1, from coordinate 2,179 downwards.
GTCAGCCCCTCGGCGACCAGCCCGGCCACCTCAAGCTCACGGCCGGTCAGCCGCGGGCTCCCGCTCGCGGGCTCGCACAAGAAGCCGAGCAGCGCGTCAAGGACCGCCGGCCACTCGCCGTGGTAGAACAGGTGGCTCGAACCCGGCAGCGGGATCAGCGTCGCCCCCGGGATCAGCGCGGCGACCTCCCGCCCCAGCTCGAACCTGGTGCCTTTGTCCGCCTCGCGGTGCAGCACCGCCGTGCGCGCCCGTACCTGCGGCAACAGCGCCCTGATGTCGGTGTGGTAGTAGACCTCCAGCATCTCCGCCGCCACGGCGGCCGAAGCGCTGGCCCGCTGAGCCCGGGTGAACGCCGCCACTTCCTCAACATCGGGGTCAGTGACAAAGGCCCCGGCCAGCGCCTTCAGCCCCAGGCCCCAATGGGCCCGCACCAACGCCACGACCGAATCCCGGACCTCAGCAGGCGCCAGATCGCTGCCGCTGGCGCACGTCCCGTAGAGCACTAGCGCGTCGACCCGGTCCGGGTACCGTGCCGCGATCGCAGCGGCCAGCTGGCCGCCCTGCGAGGCCCCGAACAGGCCAAAACGGCCAGCGCCCACCGCGTCGGCCACCGCCAGCGCCGCGGCCACCTGCCCGCCAAACGACAGATCTATCCCGTCCCGGTCGGACAGGCCGCACCCGGGCTTGTCGTAGCGGATCACGGTGAACCGCTCCGCCAGCCGCTCGACGAAGCTGCCGAAGGCAAACAGCTCCAGCTGCCCGCGCAGATGGGAAACCCAGCCCGAGTCGAACAACAGCGGCGGCCCAGCGCCCGACGTCGAGTACGCAACACGCCCCGCAGGCGTGACGCAGTACATGATCCTCGGCCTCACCGGTCCAGGGTGACACCCCCAGCAGGCACAGTAAAGCAGCGGCAAACCACCGTCACCACCATGACGATCTGAGACGTTGCAGCAGCCAATCGCCCGGTGCACCGGCCAGCAACCGCCCGAACATCCAGTTCAGCGCGGCACCGCCCGGCACCGTTACCGAGCCAAGCACCATACCTATCGGCGGCTATTGCCCCCCCTGGCGGTTCTGCGCGGTCACAGCCACTGAGGGCAATGGGCTGCGCGCGGCACATGCCCGGACCCGTCTCTATCCGCTTGGCCGCATGCCAGGTCAACAGGCGGTCGGCCATAGCGTCGCTGCCATACCAGACAGAGTAGAGCCGGAAGCGATCTTCGATCTCGTGCCAGAGGTAGTCGCCGAGGCTCGCCGGCTGTCGCCACGAGCGAGAGTTGTTGTTAGCGGCGCCAGCGGGGCAGAAATGCTCATCGAGCGGGTAACAAAGCTCCGGGTCGCTGCGCCGTCCGGGTCTAGTGGTTCAGCAGGTACCGCAGTTCCTGCTTCAGGTTGGCCAGCCGCTCCGGCTTCTGGCAGTCACCCGCTATCGGATCATCGCGCGTACGCTGGTGACATGAGCGAGCCCGCGTCCGACCCGCCGGAACTCGACGCCCAGGATGCACTGCGCGGGGTAGTGAACCAGCTCACCACCACGGCCAGCGCATACCCGTAATCATCCCGGGGTCAGTCATCGAGGCGCTGCGAGATTTTGCCGCGCTACTTGAGGGCGCGCGGGAGAAGGGATACCTGGACCGCCTGCTGCCGATTGGGATGCCGTGGATCGAGCCCCTGTCAGCGGATGACCGGGAGCAGTTCGCCTCTGACTTGGCGCAGGCCGCCTCCGCCGGCGACCAGGCACCCGAGCAACTCGCCGCAGTACTCAGGGAATGGCATGAGACAGCGGAGATCCTCGCCGACTCGGAGGCGATGGCAGAACTGGCCGAGTCCGCTGACGCAGCCGCCCGCGGGGATGTGATCCGCGGCCGTGATGCGGTCCGCGCGCTGCGGCCCCGACGGTGAGCACGTCCGGGCGCGAAGAGCCGTACGAGCTTGTGGTTCCCGGCCCGGTCAGCCGGGCGATCCGTGAGGAGCTGCCCGAGGCTGTGGCGTGGGCTGTGATCGAGTTCGTCAACGGGCCGCTGGTCGACAACCCGCACCGTGTCGACGCCGAGCTGCGTGGTCACCTGCGGGGCATCCACTCGGCGCACCTGGCGACTTTCCGCATCCAGTATGTGATCGATGACGAGAAGCGGACGGTGACGCTGCGGCGGGTCAATGGCGCGGGCGGTCCGCG
>JASHPP010000500.1 GCA_030038035.1 Trebonia sp. | reverse complement strand
GAGGGCGAGGTCGTGTTCATCGACGAGATCCACCGGCTCGCCCGCCCGGCCGAGGAGATGCTGTACCTGGCGATGGAGGACTTCCGCGTCGACATCGTGGTGGGGAAGGGGCCGGGGGCGACCGCGATCCCGCTCGACATCGCGCCGTTCACGCTGGTGGGCGCCACCACGAGGGCCGGGCTGCTGCCTGCTCCGCTGCGCGACAGGTTCGGCTTCACCGCGCACCTGGACTTCTACCTCCCGGCGGAGCTCCGCGTGATCGTCCGCAGGTCCGCCGGGCTGCTCGGGGTGCCGATCGACGACGGCGGCGTCGACGAGCTGGCCGGGCGGTCACGGGGCACGCCCCGGATCGCCAACAGGCTGCTGCGCCGGGTCAGGGACTACGCGGAGGTGCGCGCCGACGGCGTCGTCACCAGGGGGATCACCCGCACCGCGCTCGAACTGTACGAGGTGGACGAGATGGGCCTGGACCGGCTGGACCGGGCCGTGCTCGACGCGCTGGTCCGGCGGTTCGGCGGCGGGCCGGTAGGGCTGTCCACGCTCGCGGTGGCGGTGGGGGAGGAGGCGGAGACGGTCGAGGTGGTCGCCGAGCCGTTCCTCGTCAGGCACGGCCTGCTGGCCAGGACGCCGCGCGGCCGGGTAGCGACGCCGGCGGCCTGGGAGCACCTTGGCCTCACCCCGCCGCCTGCCGCGGCCGAGCTGCCCACGCTGTTCGACTGATCCGACCGAACAGCCGCGACCCGCGGCGGCAATGTCCTGATCCGTTATCTATCTGGTGTCGACGGTAACGATCACGGCCGGAATCCTCGTAGGGTAGATATGCGTTGTGCATACGGCCGCTACACTGCGCAGGTTGGCGAGTGACCGTCCTTAGCTGACGGCGCCGGCCTGCGGGCGGAAAGTCAAACTGGAAGGATGCCCCGTGATGGGCAATATCGTATTGGCCGCGACGTCCTCGTCGTCGAAGTCAAGCTTCAACCCGGAGTCCCTGCTCCTGATCCTGGTCGTCGTCGTCGGCATCTACCTGCTCATGATCAGGCCACAGCGGCGCCGCGCGCAGCAGGCGCAGCAGCGCCAGAGCACCGTCACACCGGGCGCCCGCGTGCGGACCACCGCTGGCATGTACGCGACGGTCGTCGACGTCGACGGGGACGACGTGGTCCTCGAGGTCGCCCCGGGCGTCGAGGTGCGCTACATGAAGCGCGCCATCATGGACGTCGTCAGCCCAGGCCAGGAGACCGAGGATCCGGTGGCGGACTCGGCGGACGACGAGCAGGACGAGCCCGCCGAAGACGACGAATGGAGCGAGGTCGACAGCGACGGCGTCGCGGAGTCCGGCAGCAGCAAGAAGGACTAGCGGGCGCTTGCGCGCAGGCGATTCGACAGGCAGGCGATAAGTGGCACCCCCAAGCAGAAGCGGGTCGCGGCCCATACCCGCGCTGGTCGCGCTGGGCGTGATCGTCTTGATCATGCTGTTCTCGATCACGGGCAAGGAGACGTTCAACCCCGCCAAGTGGCATCAGCAGTTCAAGGTCGGCCTCGGCCTTGACCTGTCCAGTGGCACCGAGGTGGTGCTGAAGGCGGTAACGTCCAACGGCCAGCCCCCGTCGAGCGGCGAGATGCAGCAGGCGATCACGGTCCTGCTTGCCCGGGTGAACGGCACGGGCAACTCAGGCGCCCAGGTGCAGCAGCAGGGCAGCGACCTGATCAACGTGACCGTCCCCGGCCAGGCCGAGGAGAACGTCATCAACCTGGTGAGCACCACCGCCAAGCTGAGCTTCCGGCCGGTGTACCTGGAGGAGCTCTACACCGGGCCGACGACGTCCTCGTCGTCCTCGTCCGCCAAACCGAAGACCAGTTCGTCGCCATCCCCCACGCCGAGTCCGACTCCGAGCGCCACGCCGAGCCCGACTCCGAGCGCAACGCCGACCGCGTCGGCGTCGCCCACCGCGAGCACCACCGCCAGCGCGACCCCCAAGGCGTCCACCGCCGCGCTGTCGGCGCGGCTCGCCAGCAGCCCGAGCCCGTCCGCCTCGCCCACCGCGAGCACGTCCGCCTCGCCCACCGCGAGCACGTCGGCGTCGCCCAAGGCCAGTTCGTCCCCGACGGCGAGCACGTCACCGAAGGCGAGCGCGAGCCCGAGTCCCTCGCCGACGGCCAGCTCCACCTCGAGCGCGTCGGCCGCCGTCACCTACGGGGACACGAGCCTGGTCAACGCGGCCACGATGAAGCTGTTCAACAAGCTGTCGTGCGCGCCGAGCTCCGACCCGTCGAACCCGGAGAGCGTCACCGACGCCTGGAAGAGCCAGGTCGGGTACACGCTGGCGAAGGCCCAGTGGACCGATCCCACCGCGCAGATCGTGTCCTGTGACTCCGACGGCACCAAGTACGTCCTCGGCCCGGCCGTCTTCGAGGGCACCGACATCACGTCGGTGAGCGCCGGACTGCTGGCGGACACCACGCAGTGGGTGGTGAACCTGACACTGGACGGCAAGGCGCAGAGCGCGTTCGGCACGCTGACCACCAACCAGTACGACGACTACTACACCGACGCGCAGTCTGAGGGGTACCCGTCAGATCCCGCCGTGCTCGACAGCACCGCGGTCGTGCTCGACGGCAACGTCGTGTCCGCTCCTGAGACGGACGCGGCCCTTACCTCCGGCCAGTTCGAGATCCAGGGTCCCACCGACGTCGGGTTCACCCAGGCGGAGGCGACCCAGCTGACCAACGTGCTCAAGTACGGCTCGCTGCCGCTGCAGTTCCAGAGAGAGGACATCGTGTCCATCTCCCCGCAGGTCGGCCACGCCTCACTCGACGCCGGCCTGATCGCGGCGATCATCGGCCTGTCGCTCGTGGTGATCTACCTGTTCACGTACTACCGCGGCCTCGGCGTGGTGTCGGTCTCCAGCCTGCTGATCGCCGCGTCGCTGGCCTACCTGTCGGTGGTGCTGCTCAGCCGGTACCAGAACTTCACGATGTCGCTGTCTGCCATCGCCGGACTCGTGGTGGCGATCGGCATCACGGCGGACTCGTTCATCGTGTTCTTCGAACGGCTCCGTGACGAGGTTCGGGAAGGCAAGACGCTGCGCCCGGCGGTGGAGAGCGGCTGGAGGCGTGCCAGGCGCACGATCCTGGTGTCGGACACGGTGTCGTTCCTCGCGGCCGTCCTGCTCTACCACTTCGCGGTCAGCGACGTGCAGGGCTTCGCGTACACCCTCGGCCTGACCACGCTGATCGACGTCCTGGTGGTGTTCCTGTTCACCAAGCCGATGGTCACCCTGCTCGCGGGGACCGAGTTCTACGGCGGCGGGCACCGCTGGTCCGGGCTCGACCCGGCACGGCTCGGCGCCAGGACGCCGTGGCGCTCCGGGGTCCGGCGGACGGTCCGGACGCAGCGGACGGCGGCCGGCACCACCAGGTCCCCGGCCAGGTCCCCGGCCAGCCCCCCGGATGACGCGCCAGCGGCCAGCTCGCCTGGCGCTTCCTCCACCGGCTCCTCGACCTCGCGGGAGGCATGATGCCGCGCCTTCGCGACATCCCCGGGCGGCTCTACCGCGGCGAAGTCTCGATCGACTTCGTCGGCCGCCAGCGGATGTGGTACACGATCTCCGGCGCCATCTTGCTGATCAGCGTCGTCGCGCTGCTCGTGCGCGGGCTGAACTTCAGCGTGGAGTTCACCGGCGGCTCGATCTTCCAGTTCCCTGCGACGGCATCGACAACCCAGGGCGCGATCTCCCGCGTGGTGACCGCGGCCGGCGGGGGCGACGCGACCGTGCAGCACGTGTCGTCCGCCCTGCTGTCGCAGTGGCAGGTCCAGACGGGGGTGCTGCACAACAACGTGACCCAGCAGGTCGCCACCGCGCTAGAGAAGCGCTTCGGCATCGCCCCGAGCCAGATGAACATCCAGCTGGTCGGGCCGACCTGGGGCGGCCAGATCACCACCAAGGCCGTCGAGGCGCTGGTCATCTTCCTGGTCGTGATCGTGGCCTACCTGTCGGTCGCGTTCGAGTGGCGGATGGCCGTCGCCGCGTTCGTCGCGCTGCTGCACGACATCGTGATCACCACGGGCGTGTACGCCCTGACCGGCTTCTCGGTCAGCCCCACGTCGGTGATCGGCCTGCTGACGATCCTCGGCTACTCGCTGTACGACACCGTGGTGGTCTTCGACAAGGTCCGCGAGAATACCGCCGGCCTGGTCACCTCCGGCCGAAGTACGTACAGTGCGGCGGCCAACCTCGCGCTGAACCAGACCCTGGTCCGGTCGATCAACACGTCGCTGACCGCGCTGATCCCCGTCGCCTCGATCCTGTTCGTCGGCGCCGGCCTGCTCGGCGCGGGCACGCTCAAGGACCTGTCCCTCGTGCTGTTCGTCGGCATGCTGTCAGGCACCTACTCCTCGATCTGCATCGCCACCCCGGTGCTCGCCGGGCTGAAGGAGCGGGAACCGCAGCACAAGGAGCTGGCCAGGCGGGTCGGGCTGCGCGAGTCGGGCGGGCGCGCCGCCAGGCGCGCGGCCGCCAGGGCCGAGGAGGAGACCCGGCGTACCGCGGCAGCGACCAGCGTGGGCACGGGCAGCACCACGGCGGGCAGCGGGGTCGCGGTAGGCGCCGCCACGGTCGCCGGCACTGTCGTCGACGACGACGAGGTCGCCGGCCGCGACAGCGACGACGCCGACGTGCCGCAGGACACGGCGGCCGGCGATGAGGTGACGGTGCCGGCCTCGTCGGGGGCGCCCG
>JASHPP010000061.1 GCA_030038035.1 Trebonia sp. | reverse complement strand
GGATGTCCATGTCCCCGGCCGGAGCGCGCTCAGCCATGGCTGGCCCGGTGGCCGTTCTGCCGTGGGCAGACATGCCCGGTGGAGTCGAGCGGGAGCCCGCACAGCGGGCAGGGCGGCCGGCCGGCGGCGACAAGCTGCAGCGCGCGCTGGGCGAACGCCCGGGCGGCCCCCGGCGTGATGCGCACCCGCAGCACCCCAGGACCGTCGAGCGGAACGTCGTCGGCGAGCGGCTCCACTGGCTGCTCGCTCTCCTCCTGCGCTTCGATGACGACCCGGTCGCCGTCGCTGTCCCAGGCCAGCGCGATCGCACCGACCCGGAAGTCCTCGGTCAGCGGGAGGTCAAGCGGGCCGTCATCGCGGAGCGCGGCCGGCGCCGCGGCCGGAATGGAGGTGCTGCCGCCAGTTCGCCGCAGCACCTCGTCCAGCAGCTCGTCGATTCGCTCCGCGAGGAGGCTAACCTGGAACTTCTCCAGCACGACGCTGGTCACGCGGCCACTAGAACTCGCTTGCAGATAGAACGTCCGGTCGCCCGGCTGCCCTACTGAGCCGGCGACGAACCTGTCCGGCGGGTCATAGTAAAAGACCGGCATAGTCCTATCCTCGCTTGTCGGCCAGCCCGTCACTAGTCGGGGCCGCCGGAATTCCGGCGGCTGCGCCACTGGCCGCCGGGCCGCCGGCCGGGCCGTCGGCGAGGCTGCCCGCGCCGTTCGCCGCCGCGCCGGCCACGCCTGCCGGGTTTGTCCCGGTTGCCGGGTTGACGCTGCTGCCCGCTCCGCCGCCGATCACGGCGTCGCTCTCCACGTCGAGCCCGGCGTGCGCGGCGGCGGCGGCCTGCGGCAGCAGGTCCGCCACGCCCCCTCCCACGTCGTTCAGCCGGAGCAGGAAAGGCCGCAGCGGCGTGTAGCGGATCACGGTCAGCGAACAGGGGTCTGCCTGGATTCGCTGGCACAGATCCAGGTGCAGGCCCAGGCTGTCCGCCACGATCGCCTTGATGACGTCACCGTGCGAGCAGATCAGGTAGGTCGCGTCCTTACCGAGCCTGGCGTTCCATTCCCGCACCGCCGCGACCGCCCGGTGCTGCATGTCCAGCATCGACTCGCCTTCGGTCCCGGGGAACCGTACCGCGCTCGGGTGCGCCTGGACGACCGGCCAGAGCGGGTCCTTCTCCAGCTCCTTCAGCGTCCGTCCCGTCCAGTCACCGTAGTGGCACTCCCCGAGCCGGGGATCGGTGACGATCGTGGGCAGATGACCGTTGCGGGCGGCCGCGATCGGTTCGGTGGTCTGCTGGCAGCGGTCCAGCGGGCTGGTCACGATCGCGTCGAGCGGGACGGGCGCCAGCCGGGCCGCGAGCGCGACCGCCTGCGCGCGCCCGCGCTCGTCAAGGCCGACGCCCGGCAGCCAGCCCGTCAGCACATGCCCCGTCGTGGCCGTGAGGCCGTGCCGGACGAGCAGAACTGTTGTCACGCTTCCTGACTTTAGAACATTGCCCGTATTGGGCGGACGCGGCACAGTCCGCGCCGGCTGGCTCCGGCCGGCCGCCTAGATCCCGTCGGCCGCGCTCAGCGAGTACTCGGCGTTGCCGAAGCTCACCAGGTCACCCGCCCGCACCCGCACCTGTCCGCGCACCCGCCAGCCATTCACCCGGGTGCCGTTGGTGGAGGCGAGGTCGGTCAGCAGCCAGCCGTCTTCGGTGCGCTCGAGCCTGGCGTGGACACGGGACACGGTCATATCGGCGATCGCGAGGTCGCAGTTGGCGTCCCTGCCGATGCTGAAGTGGGTGCCGTCGCCACGCGGGAACTGCAGGGGAAGCGGCCGCCGTGTCTGCGGGGCGCGCTCCATGCCGCCCGTCAGCCTGCGAGCCGGACCGCTGCCCGGCGGCAGGCCGGCGACCGCGGCATCCCCCGGCCGGACCGTGGCATCCCCGTGCTGGAACGCCGCTGACGAGATCCGCCGCGGCAGCGCCGAGCGCAGCCGGCTGACCAGGGATGCCGGGCGCCCGGCCGGCGGGCCGCCCGGCTCCGGCAGGGCGGGCACGGGCGTGACGGGCACGGGCGCGGGCCCGGCGGGGACGCGGGCGACCGCTCCGCCGATGCCCGGCTCAGGCGACGGCGCGGGCGCCTCCGGCAGGTCGGCGAGCAGCGGCGGCAGGTCCGCCTGATGCCGGGCCTGGAGCACCGCGCTCATCCGGAAGAGGAACGTGTCCTGGGAGAGGCGACCCGCGGCGAACTCCTCGGTGAGCCTGGCGACCACCTCGTCACGCTCGGCGTCGGAGGCCCGGACACCGCTGACCGGCTGCGCATCAGGCTGTGTAGGGGCTTCAGGCGCAGTACCTCCCATGACATGGAGTATCGGGACCAACGCAGCCCAGCGCAACAAAAACGCGGCGGTACGGGCGCGGCCCGCCCGGGCGCGGCAGCCAGGGGGGTCTGCTGCCCGACGTCAGACGCCGACGGCGTGCACGCCGCCATCCACGTGCACGATTTCCCCGGTTGTCGCCGGGAACCAGTCGGAAAGCAGCGCGACGCACGCCCGCGCCGCCGGCTCCGGGTCGGTGATCGACCACCCGAGGGGCGCCCGCTGCGACCAGACGTCCTCGAACCTGTCAAAACCAGGGATGGACTTGGCCGCCATGGTGCGCAGCGGCCCGGCCGCGACCAGGTTCACCCGCACCCGCTGCGGTCCCAGGCCTGCGGCCAGGTAGCGGGCGCAGGATTCAAGGCCCGCCTTGGCGACGCCCATCCAGTCGTAGCCCGGCCAGGCCATGCTCGCGTCGAAGTCGAGGCCGACGACCGACCCGCCGCCGGGCATCAGCGGCAGCGCCGCCATCGCCAGCGACTTGAGCGAGAACGCGGACACGTGCACGGCGGTGGCCACGTCCTCCCACGAGGTGGCGAGGAAGTTGCCGCCGAGCGCGGACTGCGGGGCGAAGCCGATCGCGTGCACCACGCCGTCGAGACCGTCGACGTGCTCGCTGACCCGCGACGCGAGCGACTCCAGGTGCGCCGGGCTGGTCACGTCAAGCTCGAGCACCGGCGGCGGCTGCGGCAGGCGCCTGGCGATCCGCTCCACCAGGCTCAGCCGGCCGAACCCGGTCAGCACCAGCGTCGCGCCCTCCTGCTGCGCGACCCGGGCCACGTGGAAGGCGATCGATGCGTCGGTCAGCACCCCGGTCACCAGGATCCGCTTGCCGTCGAGGATTCCCATCGCTGTCCTGCTTCCGTTGTGGGGTGCCGCTTAGTGTCCCATGCCGAGGCCGCCGTCCACAGGGATGACCGCGCCGGTGATGTATGCCGCGTCAGGACCCGCCAGGAACGCGACCGCGCCGGCGACCTCGCCGGCCGAGGCGTACCTGCCCATCGGCACCGCGCCGATGATCGCGGCCTTGCGCTCCTGCTGGAGTGCCGCCGTCATGTCGCTGTCCACGAACCCGGGCGCCACGACGTTCACGGTGATCCCGCGCGAGCCGAGCTCCCTGGCCAGCGACCGGGCCAGCCCGACCAGGCCCGCCTTGGACGCGGCGTAGTTGGCCTGGCCGCCAGAGCCGTAAAGCCCGACCACGGAGGAGATGAAGATCATCCTGCCGCGGCGCATCCGCATCATGCCGCGCACGGCCCGCTTCGCCACCCGGTACGCGCCGGTCAGGTTGGTGTCGAGCACGCCGGTGAAGGCGTCCTCGCTCATCAGCGCGAGCAACTGGTCCTGGGTGACGCCTGCGTTGGCCACCAGCACCTCGACCGGGCCCTGCTCCTGCTCTATCGCGGCGAACGCGGCGTCCACCGACGCCGCGTCGCGGACGTCGCAGCGCACGACGGAAAGACCGGCCACCGGGTCGCCCGAGCGGGACGTCACCGTGACGCTGTCGCCGTCGGCGGCCAGCCGCCGCGCGATCGAGAGCCCGATCCCCCGGTTGCCGCCAGTCACCAGGACGGAACGACCCACGTGATCGCCTCCTCACGTCGATCAACTCGCCAGCCGAGCGTACCCCCAACACCCAGCAGGCCAAGGGCCAAGGGCCAGCGGCGCCAGGGGGCTAGCCAAGGTCCCCGAGCACGCCGATCCCTGGCGCGATGACCCGGACCCGCATGAAGGTCGTCTGGCCACGAGCGCCGCAGGTCGCGAGCGACCAGAACGCGTAGTCCGGGGTGGTCTCGCCCGGCGGGTACACGCGCAGCTCGATCGCGGTGTGCTTGTACCTGGACGGGCAGTTGCCGGTGACGACATCGCTGTACGCGAGCATCGCGTACGCGGTCGCGCCCGGCGCGAGCGTGACAAGGACGGGATTGACGGAGGTTTCCCAGGCGGCGGGGCTGCCGAGCTGCTGGCCGCCAGGGCCGATCGCCGAGACGCCGGGGAACCCGAGCAGGGTGCAGGCGTGGTGGCTCAGGTTGGTGAATTCGATCGGCATGAGCAGCGTGCCCGCCGCGCCGTTCGTCTGGTTCGTCGGCACCCACACGCCGAGGTCGGACGCGTCGCACCGCGGGGCGTTATCCGCCGGCCCGAGCCTGGCGGCCGGGCGGCTCGCCGCGCTTGATGTCGCGGCGAGCGCCCACGTCAGGGCGATCGCGGCGGCGGCGACGGCGGTTGTCACGACTGCTATTCGCCGCATGCCGGCGGTCCATCTGGTCATCATGGCCCTCCTAGTCGATGCCTTGATGTTCTGGTGCCTCTACGGCAGCACGGCATCGGCCTGCGCGCCAGGGGGGCCGTCACCGGAAAATCCACGGAAAAACGTCTCCTTTTCCGGGGGGTCCCGGTCGGGTCGTCGCCCGGGGGGAATAGGTTCGTTCACGTGGGTGATGGCAACGCACGGATCGATCCGGAATTCGCGGGCCTGCCGCTGACGGCGCTGGCCGACGCGGCGCTCGGCCAGGCGCGCACGCTGGGCGCGCAGCACGCCGACTTCCGCGTCGAGCGCATCAGGGGACAGTGGATCAGGCTGTCCGACGGCAGGCTGCAGAGCCTGTCCGACGCCGACGACAGCGGGCTGGCGGTACGCGTCGTCGTGGACGGGACCTGGGGATTCGCCTCCACCGTCGACCTGACGCCTGATGCCGCGGCCGCCGCGGCGAGGACCGCGGTCGAGGTCGCGCGGGTGGCCGCCGCGATGAACACCGAACACATCGAGCTCGCTCCCGAGCCGCCCTACGGCGACGTCACCTGGGTGTCGGCGTACGAGATCGACCCGTTCACGGTCGCCCCCAAGGACAAGGTGGACCTGCTCGGCGCGTGGTCCGCGCAGCTGCTCGCCCACGACGCGGTCACCCACGCCGACGCGAGCGTGGTCCAGATCAAGGAGTGCAAGTTCTACACCGACGGCGCCACCACGGCCACCCAGCAGCGGGTCAGGCTGCACCCGCAGCTCACCGCCGTCGCGGTCACACCCGCCGGCTTCGACGACATGCGCACGCTCGCTCCCCCCGCGGGCCGCGGCTGGGAGTACCTGACTAGCCCATCCGGCGGGCAGGGCGGCTGGGACTTCCCCGCCGAGCTCGCCGAACTCCCCGAGCTGCTCGAGGCCAAGCTGGCGGCGCCGAGCGTCGAGGCGGGCCGCTACGACCTGGTGATCGCGCCGTCCAACCTGTGGCTGACCATCCACGAGTCCATCGGTCACGCGACCGAACTCGACCGGGCCCTCGGCTACGAGGCCGCCTACGCGGGGACGTCGTTCGCCACCATCGACAAGCTGGGCACCCTGCAGTACGGATCGGGCGTCATGAACGTCACCGGCGACCGGACCGCGCCGCACGGCCTGGCCACGATCGGGTACGACGACGAGGGCGTGGCGGGCCAGTCCTGGGACCTGATACGCAACGGCGTCCTCGTCGGCTACCAGCTGGACCGGCGGATGGCCCGGCTCAAGGGGTTCGGCCGCTCCAACGGGTGCGCGTTCGCCGACTCGCCCGGCCACATGCCGCTGCAGCGGATGGCGAACGTGTCCCTGCAGCCTGCGCCTGGCGGGCCGGACACCGCGCAGCTGATCGCCGGCGTCGAGAACGGCATCTACATCCTCGGCGACAAGTCCTGGTCCATCGACATGCAGCGGTACAACTTCCAGTTCACCGGCCAGCGGTTCTTCCGCATCAGGAACGGGCGCCTTGACGGGCAGCTCAAGGACGTCGCCTACCAGGCGACGACCACGGAGTTCTGGAACGCGATGGAGTCGGTCGGCGGACCGCAGACCTACCTGCTGGGCGGCGCTTTCAACTGCGGCAAGGGCCAGCCAGGCCAGGTCGCCCCGGTCGGCCATGGCGCCCCTGCCGCGCTCTTCCGCGGGGTCCGGGTGCTCAACACGGCGGAAGAAGGTGGCGCATGAGCCAGGCTTGGTCCCCGGCGGAGCAAGGCAGCACGCCGAACGCAGGCGGGGCGTCTCCCCAGGACACCGTCGAGCGCGCGCTCGCGCTGGCCAGACCGGGCGGCGACTGCGTCGTCATCGCCGAGGAGACCTCGACCGCCAACCTGCGCTGGGCCGGCAACA
>JASHPP010000499.1 GCA_030038035.1 Trebonia sp. | reverse complement strand
CGCGCGCGTAGCCAAACGTCTGTTCGGCTCTGCGCCACCAGACTCCCGGTGCCCGCTCGCGCAGTGCCGGCGGGAACTCCGGGGTGGGCAACTGGCCGCGCAGCACCCGTCTGACGGCCAGCTCCGCCAGCAGCAGGTAAGACGGAATACCCGCGAGGTGAAACAGCAGCGGCTCGATGCCGAACCGGCCTTCGCGTGACGCGGCGATCTCGCGATCAACAGCGTCCAGGTCTCGGTAGTGCACGTCCACTCGGCGTCCGGCAACGTCCAGCCACGCCCCGCCGTTGAACACGCCCGGGCTCCAGCCGCCGACTTCGAAAACCTCGCCTGGCCACCCGACATCGCGCAACGTCTGCGGATCGAAGTGACCTCTGTAGTAGATCGAGAAGTCCCAGTCGCTGTCGGGCCGGTGCGTGCCGTCGGCGCGTGAACCGCCCAGGGTGACGGCCTCCACTGCGGGCAGATCCCCGAGACGGTCAGCAACGTGACGCAGGAAGGCATCCTCGTCCACAGCAGGAACCTAACAGCCCACGCGCCGCAGGGCACCTGGTTATTCCGCGCTCAGGCCACACCCGCTCTTGACTTTGAAGTGCAAAGTAGACTAGCTTTGAGCCACAAAGTTAAGGCAGGAGGCGCCATGAACGAGGGCACCGGCATGCGAGACGCCGCGGGCACGGATGAGGGCACGATGGACGCACGGGACGCGGCGGCCATCATGGGCGATGCGCGCGAGCGGGCCCGGCATGAGCTAACGATCAACCGCCCGGCGATTATCGCGAGCTGGGGGCTGGTATACCTGCTCGGTTACGGCGCGATCTGGCTGTCGGTCCGCGGGCAGCGGCCCTACCAGGCGCCGCAGGGCTGGGCGATCGCGCTGGTCCTCGTGCTCGCCGCGATGGCTTATGCGACCACCCTGGGGGTGACGAACCGGGCGGTCAGCGGCGTTGGCGGCCTGTCCGCGCGGCGGCGGCACATCTACGCCCTGGCAGGTGGCCTCGGACTGGGCGGCGTGTACCTCATGGAGGCCGCGCTCCGCTCCGCCGGCGCCAGCCTGGGAGCCATCGCAGTGATGGGCGCGTCCGGGCCGATACTCGTGGGCGGGATAGTTCTCGTCGCCAGCACTGCCGTCTGGCAGAACTGGTACGTGTTCGGCCTGGGCTGCTGGCTGATCGTCGTGGCGGGCTGCAGCGGGTTCGCGGGCGCGGTGGGGGTCTGGGCGGTAGACGCGCTGGCGGCCGGGGTCGGGTTCCTGGTGGTAGCCGCCGTCGCGTTCGCCTGGGCGCGCCGATGAGCGAGGACGGACTCGACCCCGTCATCCACGCGCCGGCCCGGCTGCGCCTGATGGTGACGCTGGCGGCGCTGCCGGACGGCGACACCCTGTCCTTCACCAGGCTGCAGGACATGATCGGGCTGACACCGGGCAACCTGATCACCCACCTGCGCAAACTGGAGGGCGCCGGGTACGTGCAGACGGACAAGACCGGCAGCGGCGTCAACGCGCTGACCACGGTCGCCCTCACCCGTGATGGCCGGACCGCCCTAGAGCGCTACACCAGCGCGCTGCGGCAGCTGCTTGACGCCGCCGAGCCCGCGCGCCGGGACTGAGCGGGGGCACCGAGCACTCGTCCGCCCCTTTTCACCGCAGCTGATCGTCTCGCGTCTTCACCGCAGCTGATCGTCTCGCGTCGCGACCGCAGACGGTACCGGCTCAGCACGGGAGAGCAGCCGCTGAGCCCCGATGGGGAACAAGGCTGCCGACAGCAGGCCGGCGGCGACGAGCGCGGCGGCCACCGTTGGCGTGACCTTCCCCGCGGCAAGACCGATCTGCGTCGCCACGATCACGAACGTCAGCGTGGTCGCCTGCAGCAGCCCGGCGGCCACGGCGCGGCGGGTGCCCGTACGCCTCCGGTACAGCAGCGCGGGCAGTCCGCGCACGAACAGCAGCGCGATGAGGAACAGCGGCACTTCGGCGAGCGCGACCGGGTGGTCCAGCAGGTCCTTCAGCTGGAACTCGACGCCGGTGGCGATGAAGAAGATCGGAATAAGGAAACCGAAGCCAATGCCCTCCAGCTTGGTCTGGAAATCCGGATCCGGCTTGTGGCGGGAAATCTCGACCAGCTTCACGAGCAGGCCGGCGGCGAACGCGCCGAGAATCGACGCGAAGCCGAACCGGTAGGCGAGCACGCCGCACGCGAGCGCCAGCGTGAGCGCGGCGCGCACGCGCAGCTGGCCGCTCCTGTGCTCCAGGTGGTCGAGCATCCGGTCCAGGCCACGCAGCCGACGGACGGTGCTCAGGGTGAGCCCGATCAGGACAAGCAGGGCCAGGAAGATCCCGAGCGAGATCAGCTGCTCTTGCGACGTCTTGGACGCCGCCGAGAAGAACAGCGACAAGAGCATGATGGGCACGACCTCCGCGAGCGCGGCCGCGGTCATCACGAGCTGGCCGAATTCAGTGGTCCCCTCCCCCGCGTCCTTCAGCAGCGGAAGCAGCAGCCCAGCCGACGTCGACATGAGAATGATCGCCAGCAGCAGGGGCTGCGTGGCCTGGCCGGCCAGCCAGGAAACCAGACCGCACAGCAACCCGAGCACGGCAGAAGCGCCGAACGCCGCGCTCGCCAGCCGCGACAGCGGCCCGCGCAGCCGGTCGACGTCGATCTCCAGCCCGGCCAGGAACAGCAGCATGCCCAGGCCGAGATCTCTCAGGACCTGCACCGGCGCGTCCTCGCGCACCCAGCCGAGAACCGACGGACCGACGACGATGCCGGCGATCACCTCAAGCACGGCCCCGGGCACTGGCAGCCGGGGCAGCAGGCCGAGCACGACCGGCACCAAGACCGAGATCCCCGCGATGATAAGGACGCTGTTGAACGAGATCGCGAGCATGCTGCCCCCAGCCGGCCCCGTGGTCCTCCCCTGGACACCCTATGCAACCACGAAAAGGCGCCGATCACTCCGGGTAAACAGTCGACGGCGCCTGCGGGGGCGGCGACCCAGGACCACTCCTTCCGGCTGCTCGCTTGTTCCTGCCCGGCCGTGCCGGCCAGCTGGGTCATCGCATCCCCGGCGCTGCCCATGAACCTGCGTATCGTCGCGATCGCCACCCGGTTAAAGACCGCCCGGTCCAGACCCGCACCGAACGCGCCGAGCGGGGGCCGGTAAACGCCGGACAGCCTGAGCGTGCTGGCCCGCTCCCCGGCCGGGGCCAGCGTGATATCCGCGTCGAGGGCGGGAAACAAGGCGCCACCTGCCCCGGCCGCCTCCCATCGCAGCGGCAGCACCGCGTGCCCGTCATGGACCGCCAGCTGGCTGAACCGCACCTCCACCAGCCGGGAGAGCCCGGGCACGCCACCCAGCGGGCCGACCCGCGCCAGCGCGGCGCCTGACTCGTCGTACGCCTCAGCCGAGGCCGCGCGCAGCCAGCCGGCGCCGGCCAGCCGTGCGAGCCGGGCCAGCGCGTCCCCGAAGGCGACCTCCAGCCTTATCTCACCGCTGACGAACATGTCATGAGTGAACCAGCCCGCGTGCTCTCGCCATGGGGACCTAAGTCCCAGGTCACCGGCCAAAAGCCCGCAGTAGGTGAGCTGGATCACCCGGCGTGCGACCAGAAGCCAGGGGTTGACTCGCACGCCCCCGGGGATTTGGACTGGCGTAGTCCGGTTGTGACTACCGCGCACATCGAGCGAGATGAAGGGAACAGCCATGCCGAAGGTCTTGATCATCACTGGGGACGCCGCGGAATCGCTGGAGGTCATGTACCCCTATCAGCGGCTGCTCGAGGAGGGCTACGAGGTCGACATCGCGGCGCCGTCGAAGAAGAAGCTGCAGTTCGTCGTCCACGACTTCGTCGACGGTTACGACACCTACACAGAAAAGCCCGGCTACACCTGGCCCGCGGATCTCGCCTTCGCGGACGTCGACCCGGCCAGCTATGTGGCCCTGGTCATCCCCGGCGGGCGTGCGCCCGAGTACATCCGCAACGACCCGGACGTCCAGCGCATCGTGCGCAGCTTCATGGAAGCCGACCGGCCCGTGGCGCAGCTCTGCCATGCCCCGCAGGTCCTCGCCGCCGCGGGCGCGCTCACCGGACGCAAGAGCGCCGCCTATCCGGCGCTCGCCCCCGACGTGGCGGCGGCGGGCGGTGAGTTCGTCGACGGCGCTGCCGTGATCGACGGGCAGATGGTGTCGGCTCGCGCCTGGCCGGATCACCCGGCATGGATGCGCGAGTTCATCCGGATCCTGCGGTCCAAGGCGCCCGCGTGAGCCGGGTTTCACTCGGCCGTGCCGCGTTAGCGATCGGTGTCGCGGCCGGTCAGCCTGATGCCGCCATTATGCGTCCGTGATCCGTCGCCCGCACGGGGCCGAACGGTACCGGCAGACAACCAGCCGCACGGTTCCTATCCTCGTGCTATGGCTCGCGAGACCCCCGTGCTTTCGATCATCGCGTGCGGCGCGGGCCCGGCCGCGGCGATCGGCACGCTCGTCGGGCTCGCCATCGGGCGGGGCTGGACGGTCCAGGTCATCGCCACCCCGTCGGCGCTCGAGTTCTTCGACGCACGGCAAATCGAGGCGGAGACCGGCAGTCCGGTCCGCAGCCAGTACAGCAAGCCCGGCGCGCCAAGGTCGCGGATTCCCGACGCCATCATCGTCGCGCCTGCGACGTTCAACACGATCAACCAGTGGGCGCTCGGCATCAGCGACACCTACGCACTGGGCGTCCTGGCCGAACAGACCGGCCTCGGCATCCCCATCGTGGTCTTGCCGTTCGTCAGCGACGCGCTGGCCGGCCGCCCGCCGTTCGCGCGCAGCGTCAAGGCGCTGCGCGCCGAGGGCGTGAGCGTCCTGCTCGGCGCCGGCAGCGTCCAGCCGCACCCCGCGCACGGCGAAGCCGATGTGGTGAACGCTTTCCCGTGGGACCTGGCATTGGATGAGGCCGCTGAAATGTGCGGCTTCGGCGCCTGAAAACCAAGACACCTATCCCGAACGGTCCCGGGTGCTCGCCCGGCGAACCTTCTCCCCCGGGCGGCCTGTCCTGCCGCGGGAACGGGTAAGGTCTGGTGCCGTGCCAGGCAGCCGGGAGCAACTCAGGACGACGTTCGACAGCGCCGCGGCCTCCTACCACGAGGCGCGCCCGGATTACCCAGCCGAACTGTTCGACGACCTGGCCGCGCTCGCGGCCCTTCAGCCGGGCGCCGAACTTCTCGAGATCGGCTGCGGCACGGGGAAGGCGACGCTCCCGCTCGCGCGCCGCGGCTTCGCGATCACCGGCGTGGAACTCGGCCCCGCGCTCGCCGCGCAGGCCAGGCGCAATCTGGCCGGGTTCGCGCGGGTGACCGTGGTCAACGCCGATATCGAGACGTGGCGCCCGCCCGCGCCGGCCGCGTTCGACCTCGTCTTCGCCGCCACCGCCTGGCACTGGATCGACCCGGCTGCCAGGTACGGCAGGGCGTGGGAGCTGCTGAAGCCCGGCGGCCACCTGGCCTTCTGGGAGGCCGTGCACGTCGTGCCCCGCGACGGCGACCCGTTC
Source organism: Trebonia sp. (assembly GCA_030038035.1). Next base: position 1,733 of record JASHPP010000499.1, on the reverse strand, counting down.
TTCGGCGAACTCCAGGAGGTGTACGACGAGATCGGCGAGGGCGTGCCCGACGGCACGGACTTCCCGACGCCGCAGACGCTCGCCGACCGCGCGGTGGAGATCGAGGCAAGCGGGCTTTTCACCGACGTACGGCTGCGGCGTTTCGACTGGGAGATCAGGTACACCGCGCAGGCGTACACCCGCTTGCTCGACACGTTCTCCGGTCACATCGCCATGGCGCCCTGGCAGCGGAGGAGGCTCTACGGCGAGATCCGCCGCCGCCTGGCGGCCCGGCCCGACGGCCAGCTGCGCCGCCACTGGGGCGCGGTGCTGCACGTGGCGCGCAGGCGGCCGCCCGGGTAATCCGCCGCAGTAGCCTGGCGTCATGTCATCGAAGCGGAAGCGCGGGCTTGCCATCGCCGGCGGCGTCATCGCCGGCTACGCCGTGGCGACGGTCATCGCACTGCGCCGCGGGTACAAGTTCGGCCCGAACGTCCCCGTGCGGTGCCGTGCGGGCCACCTCTTTACCACGGTCTGGATTCCCGGCGCTTCTGTCAAGGCGCTGCGGCTGGGACCGTGGCGGGTGCAGTGGTGCCCGGTGGGCAGGCACGTCACCCTGGTGACCCTGCTCAAGGACGCGGACCTGACGCAGGACGAGCGGGAGTTCGCGGCGGCGCACCACGACACCCGCGTCCCCTGAGCCGGCGCGCCATGGCGGCGGCCGGGTATTCGGGAACCCCGCAGGCGCGCAAGCTGGGCCTGCGGCCCGGACAGCGGGTCGCGCTCGACGACCCGCCGGATGGGTGGAGCCTGCGCGAACCGCCCCCTGGCCTGCTCTCCGGCGACCCGGACGGCACCGCGGACCTGATCGTGGCGTTCTTCCGCGCCGAGGCCGAGATGCCTGGCCGGCTGCCCGCCCTGGCGCGGCGCATCTTCCCGGCGGGCGCGCTGTGGGCAGCCTGGCCGCGGCGCGCCGCCGGGCATGACAGCGACATCACGGACAGCGTCGTGCGCCGGCACGCGCTGCGGCTCGGCCTGGTCGACGTCAAGGTCGCCGCCATCGACGACGACTGGTCAGGCCTTCGCCTGGTCTGGCGCGCCGGCAACCGCTGACCGCCCGCGCCTGACACGCCGGAGCGAGTCGAGTATGTTTTCGGACATGAGCCTGCGCTGGTACACGGTCGTCGTGGACTGTCATGACATCACGGCACAGAGCCGCTGGTGGGCCGAGGTCCTCGGCTGGCAGATCGCCTACGAGGCGGACGACGAAGTGGTCGTCGCCCCGCCCCATGCGCTCGACACGAGCCGCCAGGTCCCGCGCGAGGAACGCGGGCCCGGCCTGGTGTTCGTGCAAGTCCCCGAGACCAAGGCACTGAAGAACCGGCTGCACCTCGACCTGGCCCCGGCCAAGGACGATGACCAGGAAGCCGAGGTCCGCCGCCTGGAATCGCTCGGCGCCCGGCGGATCGACATCGGTCAGGGCGAGGTGACGTGGGTGGTCCTCGCCGACCCCGAGGGTAACGAGTTCTGCGTGCTCAGCCCCCGGGATTAGCCCAGGCCGGCACGCATGCGGGCATCACCATTCACTGCCGCCCCAGACGTACTACTTTGAGTACTCCGTGACCATTTCGCGTTCCGTTATATACCGATTTGTCCGTACGGAAAATTCCCAAAGTGGGCGGGTGGGGCGTGTGTGACTTCTGAGGAAGCGGCGCAGGCGCTGCGGGCGGCGCAGGCGGTGCGGGCGGCGCAGG
>JASHPP010000498.1 GCA_030038035.1 Trebonia sp. | reverse complement strand
CGCGGATCGGTGTCATCGGGCGGGACGAGCGCCGTGAACGTCAACTCCCAGGCCCGCTGTACCGGTCCGAACACGTCCAGCTTGTCCGCCAGCGTGCGTAGCTGGCCGAGCAGGGCCGGGCCGCCGTCGTCGTCCGCACGGGGCGCACGGGCCGCACGGGCCGCACGGGGCGCACGGGCCGCACGGGCCGCGCCGGTCCCCGCGGTGCCCTCCAGGCCCCCCGCGCCCCACGCGTGCCCGGCGGCGGCGATGGCTGCGGTAACGAGCAGCGGCCAGGCATACCGAGGGCTGCCAGCCGACACGTCGTACCGGTTGAGTTCCTCGGCGGCCAGGGCCGCCGCCGCCGCGGGGCCGTCCGTAGCCAGCTTGAGCTCGACGTCAAGCGCGGCCTGCGGAAAGTGGTACTGGTCCTCGTACCTGGCACCGGCCAGTACGGCCCGGCTCGCCGCCGCGCGCCTCGCGGCGGTGGCGACGTCACCGCGGGCGAGGGCGATCGAACCACACACGATCCACAAGCCGACCCGGGTGAGCGGCGGCGGAGCGAGATCGAGGGCCCGTTCGGCGATGTCCGCCGCCTCGTCCCAGCGGGCGAGGTAAAGCAGCGGTTCCGCCAGGTTGATCGCCAGGAACGCCCCGGCGGTGCGGGCCAGGCCGTGCCGCTCGGCATCGGCGATTCCCTGCCGGGCGACGTCGGCGGCGCTGTCGTACTCGCCCGCCCCGCACAGCAGGTGGGACTCGGTGATCACTGCCTTGACGATCGGCTGGTAGGCATCGGCCCGCTGCGCGGTCGCGCGGGCCTCCGCGATCAGCCGCAGGGCCGGGCTGCCCGGGGTGACCAGCCCGCTTGGCAGCGACTCGAAATACGCCAGCGTGGCGAGCGCCTGCGCTTCCGCGTCAACGTCGTGGTCCTCGCGGGCGAGGCGCAGGGCCTCTTCCGCCAGGCTCTTGTACCGCTGGCTCGCCGCGTCGCAGATGGTGTGCGACGCGGCGAGCAGGAGCTGTGTCCGCGCCTTCCTTGACACCGTCTCCGGGACCAGGCGCAGCGCGCGGTCCAGGTCTTCCATGTGGCCGGGCAGGCCAAGATCCTTCTGGAACGTGAACCGCTGCCGGAGCAGCATGGCGACCCGGACCGGGTCCGTGCTCTCGTCAAGCTCCGCCAGCGCCGATTCTACGAACGCGAGCCCGCGCTGCGCTTCGCCCGCGTCGTGCGCGGCGCCCGCCGCTTCCTCGAGCACCCGCACGTGGTCGGCGCCGACGCGCTCCGCGGCGTCCGGGACCTGGTCCCACAGTTCCAGGACACGGGCGAGTAGCACGAGCCGTTCGGCGTGCGCCACGGCACGAGAGGCTTGCGCGGATGCCAGCCATGCGCTGGTCAGCGCTCCCGGCGTGTTGTGCGCCGAATACCAGTGGTGCGCCCTCTCGATGTCCGCCCGCCCCTCGGAGACGAGCGCGGGTTCGGCCTCGATCGCGAGCGCATACCGGGTGTGCACCCCGCTGTGCTCGCCTGGCAGCAGATCCTCGTGCACGGCCTCGCGGATCAGCGTGTGCCGGAACGCGTACCCGTCGGCGGTGGTTACCAGCACGTTGCCGGTGACGGCGGGGCGGATGACGGCCGTCAGCTCGTCCGCGCTGCGCCCGCTGACCTTGGTGAGCAACGCGTGACTCGTGCTGCCGCTGCCCGCGCTGGCCACGCGCAGCACCTCCTGGGTCTCTTCAGGCAGCCGCCGCACTGCCTGCAGCAGCAGGTCCGCGAGCGAGTCTGGTATCTCCGCCGAGCCGTCCGGGCAGGCGAGCAGTTCCTCGGTGAAGAGCGGGTTGCCCTCGGCTCGCTTGTAGAGCGCGTCGGTCAGCACGCGGTCGGGCACCTGCCCGAGCACCGCCGCCGCGAGCTCTTCAGCCTGCCCGCGGCTCAGCCGGGGCAGCTCGGTGCGCTCCACCCAGTCGATCCGAGCGAGCTCGGCGAGCAGCGGCCGGAGCGGATGGGTGCGGTGCAGCTCGTCGGAGCGGAACGTCACGATGATCAGCACGTTCGCCAGCGCGCGCTGGTAGCCGATGAGGAAGGCGATCAGGTCACGGCTGGACCGGTCCGCCCAGTGCGCGTCCTCGACCACGACGACAAGCGGTCGCTGCCCGGCGAGCCGCTCAAGCAGCGTGAGGAACTCCTCGAAGAGCCGGGCGCGTGCCTCGCCCGCGGCCGGGGAGGCCGGGGAGGCCGAAGATCCGGCCGCTGCCCCGCCGGCTGGCGCGCTGGCCAGCTCGCCAGCACCCGCCAGCTCGGGCAGCAGCCTGGCCAGCTCCCGTGTAGCCCGCGCGCTGCCAGGCAGCATGCCGACGATCTCGTCCGCGCCGATCTCCCGCACCAGGTCCCGCAGCATCGCGGTGAACGGGCCGAACGGCAGCCCGTCAGCCCCGAGTTCCAGGCACCCGCCTGCCAGCACCCTGGCTCCGGCCGCCCGCGCGCTCGCAGTGAACTCGGTGAGCAGGCGCGTCTTGCCCACGCCGGCCTCGCCACCGACGAGCAGCGCGGCTGGACCGCCCTGTCGGACCGTTTCGAACGCGGCCTCCAGGGCGGCCATCTCCGCTGCCCGTCCAACCAGGACGGGGCTTGTCCCGCGCCTGCTCATCCCTGTCATCAGCATGACACGGGGGTCTGACATTCCAGCCGGGCCGCGGCGGTCTGCCGCGCCCGATTTCCCCGCCATCCCGGGCGCTGCCCGCAGCTAGCTGCCCGCGCCCGCGTGCTCGGCAGGCACCCGGCTTTCGCCGCCGCGGAACGTGCCGTCCACGTAGTCCGGGATCGGCGGCAGCACGACCGGGTCCGGCTCCTCATCGCGGCGGCGCTGCGCGCGCATCGCCCTGCGCGCTGCCCTCGCGAGGGCGGCGTTCCTGGCCCGCTCGCGCCGCTCGGCGGCCCGCTGGATGGCCACCTCGAGCATCAGGTCGGGGTGCATGACTCCTCCTCGGTTGCGGGGAACCGCCGTGGTTTTCCCCGTACTTTGAGGGTCGTGCTAAGGCCCCCCGCCGCACATCGGACGATCGCCTTATCTTCAGGCTGAGCGGCGCCTTAGGTCTCCCGGGCCCGAACGGAAACGAGGCAGGCCCGCCTCGGGTCAAGCCACGAGGCTCGCGGGCGGTGCCCGTGCGGGAAGCGAGGGCAATAGACTGGTACCGGCCACGAGCAGTCGTTGGCCGCAGCCCCGATGCCGAATGAGCGAGACTCTCACGCATGCCCGCACAGCAGACGATGACGACGAGCGCCGCCGGCGCAGGCGAGATCGCGACCCGCGACGACCTGCGCAACGTCGCGATCGTGGCGCACGTCGACCACGGCAAGACCACGCTGGTCGACGCGATGCTGTGGCAGTCCGGCGCCTTCCGCGCGAACGCCCAGGTGAACGAGCGCGTCCTGGACTCCGGTGACCTGGAGCGCGAGAAGGGCATCACGATTCTCGCCAAGAACACGGCCGTCAGGCACGGCGGGCTGACCGTCAACATCATCGACACGCCGGGCCACGCGGACTTCGGCGGCGAGGTGGAACGCGGCCTTTCGATGGTGGACGGCGTGCTGCTGCTCGTGGACGCGAGCGAGGGGCCGCTGCCGCAGACCAGGTTCGTGCTGCGCAAGACGCTCGAGGCCAACCTCCCCGTGATCTTGGTGATCAACAAGGTGGACCGCGCGAACGCGCGCATCGCCGAGGTCGTCGACGCCTGCTACGAGCTGTTCATCGACCTCGACGCGAGCGAGCAGCAGATCGAGTTCCCGATCGTGTACGCCGCCGCCCGGGCCGGCCGCGCCTCAAGGAACCGCCCGCGCGACGGCGAGATGCCCGACAGCGAGAACCTGGAGCCGCTGTTCGACGTCATCCGTGAGACGGTCCCGCCGCCCGTCTACGAAGTAGGCGCCCCGCTGCAGGCGCACGTGACCAACCTCGACGCCTCCTCCTACCTGGGGCGCATCGCGCTCTGCCGGATCTACAACGGCACGATCAGCCGCGGCCAGCAGGTCGCCTGGTGCCGCCACGACGGCTCGATCGAGAAGGTGAAGGTCGCCGAGCTGTTCCGCACCGAGGCCCTTGAGCGGGTGCAGACCAGCGAAGCGGGGCCCGGCGACATCGTCGCGATCGCCGGCATCCCCGACATCATGATCGGGGACACCCTCACCGACCCGAACGACCCGCGCCCGCTCCCCCTGATCACCGTTGACGAGCCCGCGATCTCGATGACGATCGGGGTGAACACCTCCCCGCTGGCCGGCCGCGCCCAGGGCGCCAAGGTGACCGCGCGCCTGGTCAAGGACCGGCTCGACCGCGAGCTTGTCGGCAACGTGTCGCTGCAGGTGCTGCCCACCGAGCGCCCGGACACCTGGGAGGTCAGGGGCCGGGGGGAGCTGGCGCTCGCGGTGCTCGTGGAGACCATGCGGCGGGAGGGCTACGAGCTGACCGTCGGCCGCCCGGCAGCCGTGACGAAGGAAATCGACGGCACGCTGTACGAGCCGGTCGAGCGCCTGTCGGTCGACGTGCCTGAGGAGTTCCTCGGGACGGTCACGCAACTGGTCTCGGTGCGCCGCGGCCGGATGGAGTCGATGACCAACCACGGCACCGGCTGGGTAAGGCTCGCGTTCGGAGTCCCGGCGCGCGGGCTGATCGGGTTCCGCACCCAGTTCCTCACCGAGACCAGGGGCACCGGCATCGCCCACCACGTCTTCGAGGGGTACGAGCCGTGGGCGGGCCCGCTGCGCGGCCGCGCGACCGGCTCGCTGGTGGCCGACCGGCCGGGCGCCGCCAACGCCTACGCGATGTTCAACCTGCAAGAGCGCGGGTCGCTGTTCGTCTCGCCGGGCACCGAGGTCTACGAGGGGATGATCGTCGGCGAGAACTCCCGGGCCGACGACATGGACGTCAACATCACCAAGGAGCGGAAGGTCACCAACGTGAGGCAGTCAACGGGGGAGGAGCTCGAGCGACTGGTCCCGCCCCGGCTGCTCAGCCTGGAGCAGGCCCTGGAGTTCTGCGCCGACGATGAGTGCGCCGAAGTGACTCCCGCCGCGGTCCGGCTGCGCAAGACCATCCTCGACGCCCGCGAGCGCGCCAGGATCCGCGGCCGCGGTCACCGCGAATAATTATCCCGAACGATCCCGCCCGGCTACCCAGCGCAGGCCCAGGCCCGCATTTCAGGTGATACCGAGGTAGATGGCGCTTCCCACGCCCACGACCAGGCAGTAAATGGCGAACGGCGTCAGCGTGCGGTTTTGCGCGAAGTAGCGGACGAGGAACCGCAGCGCGAGGTAGGCGCCGACGAACGACAGGAGCGAGCCGACTAGCACCTGGCCGCGGACCCCGTTGCCGAGCGAGCCGGTCAGGTCCGGCACCTTGAGCACGCCGGCCGCCAGGATCACCGGCGCGGATAGCAGGAACGAGAACCGGGCCGCGTCCTGCCTGGACAGCCCGCGGAACATGCCGCTGACCATGACGACGCCGTCCCGGCTGATCCCTGGCAGCAGCGCCAGGATCTGCGCCGCGCCCAGGCCGAAGGCCGACAGCCAGCCCACCTGGGTCAGCCTGCGGTCGGCTTGCGCGGCCAGGCCCGCCTCCCGCTGCTTGAGCGCCCGCTGCCCTGCGGCGTGCCGTGGGGTGCCCGGGCCACCGCCGCCGACGGCCGCCATCTGCCGGTCCGCGACGGACTGCTGCGCGTCGAGGCCGGCCCGGCGCCTGCGCACCGCCTCCCCGGCGAACAGGATGAGCCCGTTCACCGCGAGGAACGAGGCGGTCAGGACCGGCTTGCTGAAGTAGACGCGGAAATCGTGCTCGAGCGCCACGCCGGCGAGGCCGACAGGGACCGTCGCCAGGATGATCATCCAGGCGAGCCGCTGCTCGACGGTCTGCGGCTGCCAGCGGCGCGTCCCTGGCGCGGGGCTGACCACGTGCCCGACCGAGCCGAAGAAGCCGCGGATGATCCGCAGCCAGTCCCGCCAGAAGTAGGCGATCATCGCCAGGGCGGTGGCGACGTGCATCCCGACGATGAACGCCAGGTACGGGGACTCGGGCTCGGACACGTTCAGGTCCACCGCCCAGCGCCCGCCGACCAGCGCCGGAATGAGCACGTTGTGCCCGAGGCTGGATATCGGGAAGAGCTCGGTGATGCCCTGGATCAGGCCGACGACGATCGCCTCGGGGTAGGTAATGTGCGGATACATCGTGCCCTCTCGCCGTCAACGGAACAGCGGGGCCAGCCGCGACGCCCCAGGTCATCGTATCCGCCGGCCGTGGGCCGGCAGACGGCGCGCACGGCCGGCCGGCCGTGCGCGCCGCGGGCCGGCGCAAGTCACCGCGGACCCTAATCACCAATTTGCTCCGCATTCGCACCAATAGCCGGTAAGCTCCCGCGCGTGACTCGGCTACGGGGACGCGCCGGCATTACAGGTGTCGCGCTGATCATCGTGGCGGGACTGGCGATTCCGGCGGCGGTAGCGACCCGGGCGGCCGCGGCTACCACGGTGCCCGCGTCCGGGGTGGACGTCTCCCCGTTCACGACCGTGAACAGCTGGACGCTGCTGCGGCAGGCGGGCAGCAGCTTCGCCGGCGTCGAGGCGACTTTCGCGCAGACCCAGGAAACGACGTATGCCGCCGACGTCGAGGCGGCCGCGGCGGCCGGGCTGTACGTGATGCCCTACGCGTTCGTCTTCCCTTATGACCCGAAGGGGAACGGCACCGTCGCGCAGCAGGCCGAGGCGGCGGTCACCGTGGTCGATTCGGTCACCGACCCGGCGTACAAGTCCAGCGACCTCATGCTGCCGCTCGTCGTGGACATAGAGAACGACCCGTACTACCAGCAGGACCACACGACCCAGTGCTACGGGCTGACCCCGCAAGCGATGGTGGACTGGCTCAAGACGTACATCGGCGATGTCTCCGCGCTGGGCAAGACCCCGATCATCTACACGAACGCTCCCTTCTGGGACACGTGCACCGGGAACAGCACGGCGTTCAGCGGGTATCCGCTCTGGCTCGCGTCGTACGGGGTGACGATCCCGGGGCTGCCGACTGGCTGGGGCAACTACACGTTCTGGCAGTACACGAGCAGCGGGACGGTCAACGGCATCGAGGGCCCGACCGACCTGGACTACCTCGGCCCGGTCCTGCAGGTCAGCCAGGCGGGCGCGCCGATCGCCCCGGTGCAGCTGCAGACGCTGACCTCGCTGGACGGGACGCAGGTCAGCTACGCCGTGCCGGCCGCGGGCAGCCCCGGCGCCCTGCCGCCAGGCCTGACGATGAGCCCGTCCGGCCAGGTCACGGGTACTCCCCTGGCGTCGGATCTGGGCCAGCAGTACACGGTGACGGTCACCCCCGCCGCCGGCGCCGTCCCGGTGTCCCCCTCATCGCTGACATTCACCTGGGACGTGTCCGGGGCGATCACGGTGAACTCTCCCGGCAACCGCAGGACCCCGGCGGGTACTCCGGTCGCCCTGCAGATCTCAGCGCACGACCCAGACACCGGCTACACGCCGTCGTTCGCC
>JASHPP010000497.1 GCA_030038035.1 Trebonia sp. | reverse complement strand
GCGCCGACCTCGCTGTCGCTGATCGCGGTCACGTTCCCCGAGGGCAGGCAGCGGAACCGGGCGATGGGCGTGTACGCGGCGATGTCGATTTCCGGCGCGGCCGTCGGCCTGATCGCCGGCGGGCTGCTGACCACGTACGCGGACTGGCGGTGGGTGTTCTTCGTGAACGTGCCGATCGGCCTGGTGGTCGCGCTGCTGGCGCCGCGGGTGCTCGGGGAGTCGCAGCGGCGGCGCGGCAACTTCGACCTGCCCGGGGCGATCACCGGGTCGCTGGGCCTTGGCGCCCTCGTGTACGGCCTGACCAACGCCGCGACCGGCTCGAACGGGGTCTCCCACTGGGGCGACACGAAGGTCGTGGTGTCGCTGACGGCCGCGGTGGTGCTGCTGACGGCGTTCGTGATCATCGAGGCGCGGTCGCGGCACGCGCTGGTGCCCGTGCGGGTGCTGAAGTCCCGTGACCGCACCGGGTCTTACCTGATGAGCCTGTGCGTCGGCACGGCGATCTTCGGCATGTTCTTCTTCCTGACGATCTTCGTGCAGACCGTGTGGGGATACAGCCCGCTGCGGTCCGGCCTGGCCTACCTGCCGATGGTCGCGATGATCATGGCCGGGTCCGCGCTCTCGTCGCAGCTCGTGTCGCGGATCGGCGCCAGGCCGCTGATGATCGGCGGGTCCGCGATCGCGGCGGGCGGGATGTTCTGGCTGTCCCGGCTGACCGAGCACAGCACGTACACCGGCGGCCTGCTCGGCCCGATGATGGTCACCGCCCTGGGGATGGGGCTGATCTTCGTCCCGATGTCGCTGGTGTCCCTGGCGAAGGTCGCCGACGGGGACGCGGGGGTGGCGTCGTCGCTGCTGAACACCGGCCAGCAGGTCGGCGGGTCGATCGGGCTCGCGGTGCTTGGCACCGTGGCGTGGAGCGCGGTGGCGAGCAGCTTGCGGTCGGCGTCCGCCGCCGCGTCGGCGGGGGCCGCCCACCTGACGAAGGCGCAGGAGATCGCGGCGCAGACCGCCGCGGCCAACCACGCGCTTGCGTACGGGTTCTCCCGCGGCTACCTGGTGTCGGCGGTGATCGCGCTGCTCTCGCTCGTCATCGCGGTGGTGACGATCCGGATCAAGCGGGAGGACCTGGCCGGGATCGACCCCCTGGCCGCGCCGGCGGACTGAGCGGTACGGTACCTGCCATGGCACGGCTTTCCTATGTGGCGCCTCCCGGCGAGGTGACCGACCGGATCCTGGCACGGCGCGGCGGCAGGCTGACCGCGCTCGACGGGATGCTGCTGCACAGCCCGGGGTTCGCCGACGGCTGGAACAGCATGCTCGGCGCGGTGCGCGGCACGTCCACGCTGCCCGCGGACATCAGGGAACTGGCCATGCTCCGGGTGGCCTCGCGCAACGGCGCGGACTACGAGTGGGTGGCGCACGAGCCGCTGGCGCGCCAGGCGGGGCTTGGCGACGAGCAGATCGCGGCGATCCGGGTCGGCGGCAGCGGAGCGGCGTCGCTCAGCGCGGCGCAGTGGGCGGCCCTGGGCTACGCCGACGCGATGACCATGCACGTGACCGTGCCCGAGGAGGTGTTCGGCGCGGTGCGGGCGCACTTCGACGAGCGGCAGGTGGTCGAGCTGACCGTGACCGTGGCGGCGTACAACATGGTCACCCGCGTGCTCGTGGCTCTTGACGTGCGGCCGGGGGACAACCCGTTCCCCGCCGGATGACCCGCTGACCGCGCCGGGCGGCCGGAAGCGGATCGGCCGCCGAAATATGGTGGTACCCACCGTGATGTCCCCCGCTGCCGCACGCCCATACGCTCCCGGAGAAGGCCGACGCCGGGGCACGGGCCCCCCGCTCGGCACACAGGCGGCAAGGGGGCGACGATGGCGCATTCGTCAGGTTTTTCAGGTTCATCAGGTTCATCAGGTTCGTCAGGTCAGCAGGCGGCAGGCGGGCGGCGGCGGGCAGTTGTGATCGCGGCGGCAGTGCTGCTTGCCTGCGTGGCGGCCGCCGGATGCGCCAGCAGCTCACCGTCGGCCGGCGGTTCCACCGTTCCGAATTCCTCCGGCAATGGCGGTTCCGGCTCTCCGGCCCCGGGGTCGCCAGCCGCAGGCTCGCCAGCCGGAGGCTCGTCCGGCGCGGGTTCCCCGGCTGCCGGCTCTCCCGCGGCGGGCTCTCCGGCTCCCGCGTCGCCTGCGGCGGGCACCTCAAGCAGCCCCCCGCCGCAGGCGAACAGCGCCTACCCCTACGAGCCCGGTGGCGTCACCTACTCAGGCGATGAGGGCGCGGTGTACACGTTCAGCATCCCGGCGGGCTCCTACTCCCTGAACCAGCAGGCCTCCTACGACGCGGCGACCGACCCCTACGGCGACGGCCAGTGCCTGTTCAGCGGCGAGCTGAACTACCAGTCGGGCAGCGGCGGCAGCATCTCGCTCGGCGTCACCTACCCGGTCACGCTGCCCATCAACGGCCCCGTCAGCACGGTCAACCTCCCGGCCGGGGACTACGAGCTCTACATCTACCCGTCCACCACCTGCTTCTGGACGGTCGAGCTCTGGCCATAGCCAAGCACGGCCGGCTCCAGTGCCTGCCCGCTGTGGCAAAACGTCTCGGGGGGGACCGTGATGCGAGGGTCATGGCGGCAAGGGAGGATCTGGTCCGTGGACGGCATCCGCCGCGTTGTCTTGCAGCTTGAGCTTGACGTCGGCGACGAGCAGTCGGTGGCCGGCATCGTGCGGGCGAGCGACGGGAGCCCGCACGAGTTCGCCGGCTGGTCGGAAATGTTCGGCCTCCTGCAAATGCTCACGGCTGACCCCGACGGCGGCGGGCAGACGGCACGCAACCCCTGACAGGAGACCGGGTCAGGCCCCGATCGGCTCGGTTGGCTGTGCGCTTGCCGGAGCCCCGGGCCTGGGGCGCCGGCTGCCTGCGAGCACGGCACCGAGCTCGGCCCTGGCGCCAATGTCGAGTTTGCCGTACGCACTGGTCAGGTGGTTCTCCACCGTCCGCTGGGTGATGAACAGCGCCTGGGCGATCTGCCGGTTCGTCTGGCCCGCGGCTGCCAGCTCGGCGACCTGGAGCTCGCTTGGCGTCAGCGCGTCGCGGCCGCGGAGCGCGTCGCGCCGGGGCTTGCCGCCGGCTATCACGAGCTCGCGCCTGGCACGGCTGGCCAGCCGCAGGCTGCCCTGCCTGTGCGCCAGATCCAGACCCTCGCGCAGGTAGCCGCGCGCCTCGGTACGCCCGCCGGCCCGGCGCCGCGCGGCGCCGAGGTCGACGAGGGCGCGTCCCAGTTCCAGCGGGACGGGCGCGGGACGCAGCACGCTGACCGCCTCGGCAAGCAGGTCAAGGCCGCGGTCGCCGCCCTCGGCCAGGCCGGCGGCGCGCAGCGCGACACCCAGCGCGCGGGCGGAGCCCCACTGCCTGGCAAGGCCGAGTTCGGCCGCGGCCAGCCGGCGCGCTTCGTCGGTGCGGCCAAGCGCCAGCAGCGACAGCGCGGCGTCCGATCGCCACGGCAGGACCGCCGGGTTGACGAAGCCGCACGCCTGCGCCTGCTCTCCCGCGATCAGCAGGTCGGCGGCGGCGGCCGCGTGATCGCCGGCGGCCGCGTGCAGGCAGGCCCTGGCGTGCCTCATCATGATGAGCGGCCAGATGGGCCACAGGTCCCCGGTCAGGCCCCGCTCCGCCAGCATGGTCCGCGCCTGGTCAAGCTCCTCGCGCTCGATCAGCCCGAGGATGACGAACGGCAGGTGGAAGTACTCGATCGCGATGCTCGGCGTGCCTTCGACCGCCCGCAGCCCGTAGGCGACGGCCTGCCCGATCTCGCCGGCGAAGAGCGCGGCGATGCTCAGGAAGCCCTCGACGGCGGCGACCGCCTCCGCCGAGCCGTGCCGTCGCGCCAGGTCCAGCCTCGTGCGCGCCGCGGCAGTGACCTCCTCGATGCGGTCGTCGTGCAGCAACGCGGACAGCGCTTCCGCCAGCGCGGGCCCGGCAACCCATTCCCGCTCCGGTAGCGCCGCCACCGCCTTGCGCGCGCTGCGCACGGCGCCCGCCCGGTCCTGCGCCATGGCGGCGAGCTCGAGCGCGAGGCTCGCGTGCAGGCGCGGGTCGAGCTCCTCGCCGCGCGCCGCCTTGGCCCGGATTTGCGCCACCATCGGCCCCATCGCCGCGTGCGCGTGCGGATCAAGCCGGCCCGCCGTCAGCATCATTGCCTGCAGCCGCTGCCTGGCCGGCTCATCGGGCGCCTCGCCGGCCGCCTTGGCGAGCATGTCCACCGAGGCCGCGAACTCTGCCCGCATGAGCAGTGCCTCGGCGAGAAGCTGCGCGACCTCGCCGCGCTGGGGCCAGCTGGCAGCCTCAAGCGCCTCGGTCAGGTGCGTGACCATGGCGTCATCGCCCAGCATGACCTCGGCCGCGCCGAGCTCGGCGAGCACGTCGGTCCGCAGTCCGGCGGGCGGCGGCTCGGCGAGAGCGCGCCGCAGGCACACGATCGCCACGTCCGCGGCGCCACGGCTGCGGGCGTCCGCCGCCGCCGTGCGCAGCTTGCTCACGACCCACGGATCGGCGGAGCCCGCCGACGCGAGCAGGTGCACCGTCACCTCTTCGGGCGCGGCGCCTTCGGCATCGAGCATGCGCGCGGCCCTGGCGTGCCAGCGCTGCCGGACCGGGGCCGCCAGGTCCTGGTACACGGCCGAGCGCACCAGCGGGTGCACGAACTCGATGGCCTGCTCCCCCTGGATCAGCCGCTCGGCCATCAGCGCCGCGATCGCCTCGGCGCACGCATCGTTGTCGATATCGGCCAGCCGGCCGACCCGCGCGATCGTGGCCGCCGTGCCGAGCACGGCGACGGCCCGAGCGGCGGCCAGGGCCGCCGCGGGCATCCGGCCAAGCTGCAGCAGCACGCCGCGCGACACTGAGCCGGGAGTCAGCCGCCGCAGGTGCGCCACATCGTCGTCCCCGCCGCGGAAGCCCTCGGCGGCCAGGCTCGCGGCCAGCGCCTGGAGCAGCAGCGGGTTGCCGCCCGTGAGCTCGCGGCATGCCTGCTGGAACGCCGCGGACGGCGCACCGCCGAGCGCATCGCGGACAACCTCGGCGCTCGCGGCCGCGCCGAGGGCGGCCGGGCGCAGCACGGTGACGCCTGCCTCCGCCGCCAGCCCGGAGATCAGCGCCTTGTCCTGCGCGGTCCCCGACCGGGGCTCGCGGACCGTGACCATCAGCATGACCTGAAGCCCGTCAAGACGCCGCGCCAGGTGCACCGCGAACCGCAGCGACGGCTGATCGGCCCAGTGCAGGTCATCGACCGCGAGCAGCAGCGGTTTGCCTTGCGCGACCCCCACGGTGAGCCAGTACAGGCCATGCAGGACCGAGAACGTGTCTTCGCCCGCCGGGCGCGTCTCGATAGTCAGCGCGGGAGCGGCCAGCGCCGCCGCGTCTCCGGCAAGCTGCCGCGCCTCGTCAAGCATTCGCGGCTGGAACAGCTGGCGCACCACGCCCCACGCGTAGGCGGATTCGAACTCGGCCGCCCGGGCCGTCAGCACCGTCATGCCGGCGGCCGTCGCCCGTGCGCACGCGTGCGCCAGCAGGCTCGTCTTGCCGATCCCTGCGGGCCCCTCCACCAGCAGCGCCGACCCCGCCCCGGAGCGGGCAGACTGCAGGGCGGCCTCGATGGCGGCAAGCTCGGTGCCGCGCTCGAGCAACCGTCCTGCGGGCGGTATCCCGCTCATGCCGAAATCGTAGGAGATGCACGACTGCGGCACCATGCGGGCTTAGGACCAATGCCGGGGAAATAAGTGCGGGCGCGTGGGTCAAGGACTGTCGGCGGCGTGTGCTGTTTTCGTCTCGGCCTGCCTGACTGGGCCGGCTGCGCCAACGGCCCGGCCGTATCGGGCCGACTGCGCCAACGGCCCTGCCTGACTGGGCCGGCTGCGCCAACGGCCCGGTTGCCTTCACTCCCGGCAGTGGGGCTAGCCGCGGCTCAGGACAGGGCCTTCCAGACCGTGGGGCCGTTCGGGAAGAGGCCGGCTGGCTCGGTGAGCGTGAGCAGGCAGCCTTGCACCGACAGCTCGAACAGGGTGAGTTCGTCGTAGTTCGGCCACGGCTCGCCGAAGTCCGCCGCCACCTGGTCACGGACGAGGCCCCAGGCCGCCCGGTCGGTCTCTTCCCTGGCGCGGCCGGACACCGCGAAGCCGTCGTCCGCACGCGGGGGCGCGAACGTCTCCGAGTGCAGCGAATAGCGGCCATCGCGGCGCAGGTCAGCCCGCTTCGGTCCGGGGAGGATGAGGACATGCAGCCCCGCCGGGCTGATGACAGGGCACACCGGGTGCACCCGGGGACCGCCGTCGCTGCGCACCGTGGCGAGGAAACCCAGCCCGATGTCGTGCTGGTAGAACTGCTCGCGGCCGATCGCGGCCAGCGCGGGCTGCC
>JASHPP010000496.1 GCA_030038035.1 Trebonia sp. | reverse complement strand
GCGATCGCGCACGGCTGCGCGCCCGGCCGCCACCCCTGGACCCCCGGCCCAACGGGCCCGCCCGGACCCGGCCGGGGCGGCGGGGGGCGCGACGGCCCCACTCCGGGCCAGCAGGCACAGCTCGCGGACCTGCTGCGCCGGCTGAACGTCACCTTCGAGCCGATCGCCGCCGGCAGCTGCGACCACCGGCACCGCGAGGACCGCTACACCCCCAGCCGCACGCTCAAGCACCTCACCCGGGCCCGCACCGCGACCTGCTCGGCCCCCGGCTGCGGCGCCCAGGCCTACTACTGCGACCTGGACCACACCCGCCCCTACCCGGACGGCATCACCTGCGAATGCGGCCTGGCACCCCTATGCAGACGCCACCACCGGTGCAAGCAGGCCCCGGGGTGGAGGCTCGAACAGCCCGAACCAGGCATCATGCGCTGGACAACCCCGGCCGGACGTGTCTACACCACCACGCCCACCATCTACGAAGAGTGAGCGCAGGTCTGTCAACCGGTTCGCCTCCTCTCGCGTCCTGAGGGCAGTAAATGCCCGGCCTCAGGGAGCCGAATTGTTTACTAACATTTGGCGGCGCTGTCGAACGGCCGCAGTCATCGCTGTCTGCACGGTCGGAATGCTCGCCGTAGCTGTGCTGAGCGCGGGCACTGTCACCGCCCAGGCCTCGGCCTCGGCCCGGATACCGTGGTCCAATGTCGGGGCCGGGTGGGAACTCGTGCAGTACACCACCATCGCCTCGGCGACGCAGTCGACGACGACCCTTTACCTGGTCGGCCCGAGCGGTGCCAAGTATTCACTGCGTACGTCGCGCAACGAGCAGTTCAACCTCGTCGCGTGGTCCGGGGACAAGACCAGGGCACTGTTTTACGACAATGAGACGGGCAACGTGAGGCAGCTGAACCTGATGACAGGGAAGCTGACCACCTTCGCCATCGGCGGGCAAGTGTCCCCCCTCGGGTACACGCTGCCGAGCGGGCAGAACGTCCTTGCTCTCCAGAAGCACGGCTCGTCCTTCGCGCTGGCCAGGTACAGTCTGGCCGGCAAGCTCCTGAAGGTGCTCGTAGTCAGCAAGTGGGCCTCCTTCGGCGAGGCGTACGCGCCGGACGGGGCGACTCTCGCCGTCGCCGCCACCACCGGCGTCGAGCTGGTCAGCAACGCCGGCGGAGTGATCAGGCAGCTAGAAGTGCCGGGCACCGACCCGGGTGTCGGCTGCTCGCCGGAGCGCTGGTGGAACGCCGGCACCATCCTCGCGGCCTGCATCGCCACGTCGTCGAACAGCGAGCCCCGGCTCTGGCTGCTGCCGACCGACGGCGCCAAACCGACGGCGCTGACCCCGCAGCGCAAGGCAGGGCACGACCTGGGTGACTTCGACGCCTGGCGGCTGAGGTCGGGACTGTACCTGCAGTCGGAGGGCGCCTGCGGCGAGACCGAGATCAACTGGCAGGCGCCGAATGG
This sequence comes from Trebonia sp., assembly GCA_030038035.1. The sequence continues at coordinate 6,424 of JASHPP010000496.1, read as the reverse complement.
CGAGGTCACGCCGGTCAACGTGCCCGGCACGCCCAATCTTGACAACGTGGTCCTGACTGCGGTCGGGCCGCGGCTGCTGATCGAGCCGGAAGGCGCCTGCCGCCCGACTTATGAGGGGCTGCTCTGGTACAACCCGGCCACTCACGCCGAGCAGTGGCTGTTCAGGTACTCGCCCGTCGTAACCACGCCTGAAGTGATTCCGTTCAGTAGCACGGAAAACGGGCCTGGCGTTGTTTACTAGTCCTTATGACCTATGGCTATCAGCTGCCGGACATGACACGATAAATGCCGAAGGCCGCCAATCGGGCAGTTACTGGCAAATCCGGCGAGGGGAAATGCTGGGCAAGATCGGGGAGGTCTCCCGAGGGAGACGTCGGTTCATCGCTTCGGCTGTAATCGGCGCGTTTAGCCTTACAAGCTGCTTGCTCGCCGCTCCGGCGCAGGCCGGGACGATACCGCCGGGCAAGACGCCGACGCTGACGCAGGATATCTGGTCCGGGTATTCCGCATATCCGGCCAGTGGCTACATCAATTACGTCGAGGCCAGCTGGAAAATCCCGCTGAAGGTTGACTGCCCGGCCCTCGGCGCCCCGCGCGTGGCCGTGTGGGTAGGCATGTGGGGCGGGCTTTCCTCGATAAGGGCGAAGCCGCAAACGGCATGGCTGCCGCAGATCGGCACCGTCTCCCAGTGCTCAGACGGATTGCGCTCTGACTACGCCGTCTGGGAGATACCCGGACCCAAGGGTAACAACCAGCAGGTGATCTCCGGCGTGGCCGTTCATCCCGGCGACATGATCTACGCCTCAGTGGAACTCGAGGTGACCCAGCCGCTCGACCCGAACGCCAGCGTGCCGCGGACATTCGCCTTCGATATCGTCGACGACACGGACGGCGCGTCCTGGTCGGCAACCGAGACAAGCGGCGGCGGCGCCGCGCTGAACACTATCGCCCGCCAGGCCGGCGCAATCGTCGAAGACCAGCCCGCCTGCTCGATCCTGCACATCCTCCACTGCCAGAACCCCGTCGCCCTCCTGGGTCACGGGCTGGCGAAGTACAGCCCGCCTGTCAGCTTTACCGGGATCTACATCAGCCAGGTCAGCGACGCGCAAAGCCCCTGGAAGTACTACGAGTGGATCATGAAGGACACCAAGAGCGGCAAGCAGCTAGCAGACAACTCGCGGCTGTCCTACAACAACGGCCGGGGCTGGTCCTACTCCGTGAAGTGGGTGACGCAGAGCTAGGGCTTGCCGGCCCCTCCAGATTGGCGACGAAGGCGCGGGCCCCGTCCGCGACCTGAGCTCCCGCAGATCATGGGGCATCCCATCGCTAGCGGCACCCGACTTGCCAGAAAATAAGTTCTGTACTAGAACTAATAATAGTTCTGTAACAGATGTAGCTGGAGCGATGATGGCAAGACTCGCGCAAGCATGCGCGAACACGATCCGGACCGCGCGGGCTCAAGCGGAGCTCGCCTGATGCCGTCAGTCGCCGCGCTGCTGCGCGAGCCGGCCCGGCCCGCGGCGGTTCGCAGGCAGCGCATGGCGCCGTGGTTCGCGGTCGGAACGGTCTGTTTCGGCGCCTTCATGGGCCAGCTGGACGCGAGCGTCGTCACGGTCGCGTTCCCGGCGCTGCAGCGGCAGTTCCACGCCGGCCTGGCCGGGGTGCAATGGGTTTCGCTCGGGTACCTGCTCGCGCTCGTCGCGCTGCTCGTGCCGGCGGGCCGGTGGTCGGACCGGGCCGGCCGCAAGGTGTCGTACCTGTACGGGTTCGTGGTGTTCGCCGGCGCGTCGGCGGCGTGCGGGCTGGCTTCCTCGCTGGCCATGCTGATCGGGCTGCGCCTGGTGCAGGCGGCCGGCGCGGCGATGCTGCAGTCGAACAGCGTCGCCCTGGTGGTCACCAGCGTGCCCGGGCCCTCGCGCCGGGCGGCGCTGGGAGTCCAGGCCGCCGCGCAGGCGGTCGGCCTCGCGTCGGGCCCGGTGACGGGGGGCCTGCTCATCGCGGCGGCCGGCTGGCGGTGGATCTTCCTCATGAACGTCCCGGTCGGCCTGGTGGGGGTGGTGGCGGGCTGGTACCTGCTGCCGCGCACCCGCCAGCGGGCCGCCCGCGGGGGCACGGACCCGGGCGGGATGGTCCTGCTGGCGACCACGGCCGCGGCGGCGATGCTGGCCATCTCCTCGCTGTCAGGACTGGGCGTGCCGGCCTGGGCGCTGGCCGGCTGCGCGGCGATCGCGGTGGCCGCGGGGGCGGGCCTGTGGCGCTGGGAGCGCCGGTCCGCGGCACCGCTGCTCGACCTGCGGGCGCTGGCGACCGCCGGGATCGCCCCCGCGCTTGGCGGCGCGCTGTGCGCCTACCTGGTCCTGTTCGGCCCGCTGGTGCTGTTCCCGCAGGTCATCATCGATCACGGTGGCAGCGCCCTGGACGCGGGGCTGCTGCTCACGTCGCTGCCGGCCGGGTTCGGTGCCGCCGCCGTGGCGTCCGACCGGCTGCTTCCCAAGCGCTGGCCGAACCGCCGCCGGTGCTCCGCGGGGGGCCTGCTAGCGGCCGGCTGCGCCGCCGCGCTGGCGGTTCCCGCGCCGCATGCGGTATCTGTGGTGCTGCTCGGCCTGCTTGGCGTGGGCCTGGGAGTCTACACTCCGGCTAACAACGCCGAGATCATGGCGGCGCTCCCGACCCGGGACGCCGCGACTGGTGGCGGGATGGTGAACATGACGCGTGGCATCGGCACCGCGCTTGGCGTGGCCGTCGTGACGCTGGGGCTGCACACCGGGACGCTGCTCGCCGATCGGTCCGCCGGCCCGGCGCTTGCCCTGGCCGCGCTGGCGGCGGCCGCGCTCGCCGCGGCCTGGGCCGGTTCGCACGCCGTCCGGGCACCCGCCCCGGGCGCAACTGGCAGCGGGCAGCCCGCGGGAACGGACGGCCAACGGTGAGTTCCGCTGATTCCGGCCCGGCCGCCGGCGAGGGCGGAGTCCGGCCGGACGGGCTGGCCGAGGGAATCGCCCGGCTGCGCCGCGCGCTGCGCCGCGGCGCGCGTGTCGCCGACCCCGGCAACACGCTGGCCGTGGCACAGCTGGAGCTGCTCGCCGCGCTGGCCGAGCATCCCGGCTCGCGGCCAGGTCAGCTGGCCCGGCTGCTGAACATGCGGCCCAATACCGTCACGACGATCGTCAACGCGCTCACCGCGCGGGGCATGGTTCGCCGCGTCGCCGCCGAGGGCGACCGTCGCGCCGTCGAGCTGACCGCGACCGAGGCGGGCCAGCAGGCGGTGCTCGCGTGGCAGGCCACCAACGCCGCCGTGCTGCACCTGGCCCTGTCCACGCTGCCGGCCAGGCAGCGCCGGGCCCTGACCGCCGCCGGGCCCGCGCTCGATGCCCTGGCGCGGGCCGTCGACCGGCTCGCCGACACGCCCGGCGCGCAGGCGGAGCCGGGTCCATGACGCCCCGTCCGCGGCCGCCCGCGGCGTTCTGGCAGGCGGTGGCCGTCGGCGCCGCGCTGTGCGCGGCCGTGACGCTCGCGCTGCACCCGAACGCGCAGTTCGTGGCCGCCGGCGTGATAGCCGTCGCGGCGGCGGGCGCGGCCCAGTGGGAGGCGCTGGTGCGCCGTCAGGGGCGGTCCTCCGACATCGGCGGCCTCATCACGGCCGTCTTCGCGGTGGACTTCTTCCTCGTGTGCCTGCTCGGCCTCGCGGCGCGCGGCTGGCTGGGCTGATCGCCCGGCGGCGCCGTATCCACGACTATCCGGAACATGTCCGGGCGGAGCACGGCGGCGGTCATCGCGGCGGGCCACTGCCCGGAGCCGTAGCCGAACATGACCGTCACAAGGACGGCCAGCTGCCCGGTCGGCAGCCGGAGCCTGCGAGCCACCGACGGCGGCGGCAGCTGCATCTGGACCGCCGCCGAGTACGGCATGCAGTCCGGGCGGGTTCCCGGGTTCCCGAGGTACCCGGCGCCGGGCAGGACGAGCGGCAGCACGCCGCGCCCGGCGGCCGCCGCGAGCCAGTCCGCGGGGACGCGCGGGTGCGCCAGGTGCCTGGTCAGGTAGGTCGTCGTCACCGCGGCGGGCATGCCGTTCAGCGCCCACGCGAGCTGCAGGACGCAGACGGGCTCGTCGGCGGGGATCTTGAGCGCGCACGCGGCGTCTTCTGGTGGCGGCCGCCAGGACACGCCGTAGTTGAGGCAGGTGAGGGTCCCGCTCATCGGGTCGACGCGCGTGCCGAGCCGCGCCGTGCCCTCCAGGGGGATCAGGTACTCCACCGGGCTCGCCCGGTACAGCTGGCCGCTCGCCGCGCGGCGGACCAGCTGGCGGGAAACCAGCTCGTCGACGGCGGCGTTGACCTCGGCGATGCCGACGCTGTGCCGGCGGGCCAGCGCCGAAGGCAGCGGCAGCCGCCAGCCGGGCTCGTGACCGGTGAGCGTGGCGGCGATCCGGTCGGCGAGCACCTCGGCCGCCCGGCGCGGCTGGTCCCCGCCGCGCAGCCGGCTCCGGGGACGGGTCCCGGGCCCAGGCCGCCCGTCGGGTTCCGGCATGATCACTCCGCGTGCCGGCGCGAGATCGTGGTGACCACCCGGCCGACCGAGATGATCACCAGCACGATGACGAACAGCAGCAGAGCCGCGTCGTAGGACAGGTACACCGACGACTGAGCGGGATCGTCGTAGAAGGCCCAGATCGCGTAGGTGAGGTAGCCCACCGGCGAGTGGGTGAGCGCCAGCGACGGGTTGCTGACCGACCAGTTCGCGGTGTACAGCAGCGGCGCGGTCTCGCCCACGGAGACCGCCAGGGCCACGAGCAGCCCGGTGACGATCCCCGGCGTGGCGGCCTTCAGCACGATCTTGCGCAGCGTCCAGCCCAGCGGGATGCCGAGCGCGTCGGCGCCCTCCCGGTAGGAGACGGGCACCTGGGCCAGCGAGGTCTCCACGGCCTTGGTGATGTAGGGGATGGCGAGCACGGACAGCACCAGGACCGCGGGCAGCAGCCCGTATCCCCAGTGGAAGCGGACCACCAGGGCCACGTAGCCGACGTATCCCAGCACGATCGAGGGGATGCCCGCGAGGACCTCATAGCAGCCGCGCAGGAAGCTGCGCCGCCTGCCGGTCGCGAACTCGGCGAGGTAGATGCCGGTGAGCAGGCTGACCGTGCCGGAGACGATGAGCACGCCGAGGGTGATGGCCAGGGTGCCCGTGATGGCGTTCTCGAGCCCGCCGCCGTTTCCCGACGTCACCGTCGTGAGCACGCTCCACTGGAAATGGGGGACCGCCCTGGCGATCACGCCGCCGGCCAGCCAGACCGTCGGGGCTATTACCAGGGCCAGGCACCCGAAGCACAGGATCCAGAACGCGGCGTTCGCCAGCCTGCGCCGCAGCGACACCGCGGGCATGTCGCCCGGCCTGCGGACATTGATGACATCGCGGCCGCCCATCGCTACAGCCCCCGTCCCACGGGAAGCGCGGTGCCGGAAACCTTGCGCACGAGCAGCCGGGCCGCCACGTTGGTCGCCAGCGTGATGACCATCAGGACGAGGGCGCACTCGGCCAGCGTCTTCAGCCAGAACCCGGTCGCCTCGCCGAGCGCCCCGTCGAGCTGGTTGACGATCGTGGCGGCGAACGTGGTCATCGCCGAGTAGACGTTGCTTGGGTACGAGCCCGTGATGGACCCGGAGACCATGGCCACCGCGATCGTCTCGCCGAGCGCCCGGCCGAGGCCGAGCACGATCGCGCCGATGATCCCCGATCCGACCCAGGGCAGCGTCACGCGCCGCGCGCACTCCCAGTCGGACAGGCCGAGTGCCATCGCGCCCTCCCTGGGCAGGATCGGCACCTGCCTGATGAGGTCGCGTGCGGTGGCGGCGATGATCGGGATGACCATGATGGCGAGGATCAGGCCGGAGTTGAGCAGTCCGAGGCCGGTGCCCGTGCTGCCGCCGAAGAACTTCAGCACGGGGACGTCCGGCATGTTCCGCGCGATGACCGGGGCGACGTACCTGGAGATGAACGGGCCGAAGGTCAGCACGCCCCACAGCCCGATGATCACGCTGGGGATCCCGGCCAGCAGCTCGAGGAACATCCCGATCAGGTTGCCGAGGCGGCGCGGCAGCCGCTCGACGATGACCAGCGCCGCGCCGATCGACACGGGGACCGCGATGACCAGCGCGATCGCCGAGCTGGCAAGCGTGCCGACGATGAGCGGCCCGGCGCCGAAGTCGGAGCCCTGCGGGTGCCGGACGCCGTCGGTGATGATGACCGCCCCGTACCCGCTGCCGGGGTTCCACGCGCTCGAGGTGAAAAAGCTCCAGCCGTTCAGGCGGATGGCGGGCAGTGCCTCGAGGATGAGGGAGACGAGGATGAAGGCGAGCGCGAGCGCGGGGATCAGCGCGCCCGCCCCGCCGAGCCACCGGATGAGCCCGGCCTCGCTCAGCCGGGCACGCAGG
>JASHPP010000495.1 GCA_030038035.1 Trebonia sp. | reverse complement strand
CGGTGCGGCGGCGGCGCGGCGCTGGTCGGCCGCCAGCGCGGCGGACCGCGCGGCGAGCTGGGCTGCCTGCCGCTTGCGCAGCAGCAGCGCCACCTGGTCCGGCTCAAGCAGGCCGGGCAGCCCCAGGTAGTCCTGCTCTTCCGGCGAGCCCGGCTCCGTTGCGGTGCCGAACTCGCCGCCGTCGTACAGCACCCGGTCGAACGTCGCCGAGGCCGCCAGGGCCTCGAAGGCCTGGCCGTCGAGGTCGCCGTCCGGCGCGTCCCTGGTGCGGGCAGCCTCCGCGAGCTCCGCTGCTGAGTCACGCGGCAGCGCGGGTATCACGTGGTCGCGTTCGGCCTCGAGCTCGGCGGCGAAGCCGAGCAGCACCGGAACCGAGGGCAGGAACACCGAGGCAGTCTCCCCGCGCTGCCTGGCGCGCACGAACCGGCCCACCGCCTGGGCGAAGAACAAGGCCGTGGACACGCTGGCCGCGAACACGCCGACCGCGAGCCGCGGGACGTCCACCCCCTCGGACACCATCCGCACCGCGACCATCCAGCGGTCGGCCGAATCGGCGAAGGCGGAGATCTTCCTGCTCGCGCCCGGGTCGTCCGACAGCACGACGACGGGCCGCGACCCGCTGATCCGGCGCAGCAGCGCGGCGTACGCCCGCGCGGTCTCGTGGTCGCTGGCGATCACCAGCCCGCCCGCGTCGGGCATGGCCCGCCTGACCTCGGTGAGCCGCCGGTCGGCAGCCTCGAGCACGCGGTGGATCCACTCCCCCGCCGGGTCGAGCGCGGTCCGCCACGCCTGCGCCACCTGGTCGGCGGTCATGGGCGTGCCCAGCATGGCGGTCAGCTCGTCACCCGCCCTCGTCCGCCAGTGCATCCGGCCGGAGTAGGCGAGGAAGATCACCGGCCGCACCACCCCGTCCGCCAGCGCCGGACCGTACCCGTACACCCAGTCGGACGCGGACCGCCTGGCCCCAGGCGCCCCGTCCGGCTCGGGCACGTACCCGACGAAGGGGATGGGGTTCGCGTCGCTGCGGAACGGCGTCCCGGTCAGCGCGAGCCGCCGCCTGGCGGGCTCGAACGCCTCCCGTATCGCGTCACCCCAGGACAACGCGTCGCCCGCATGGTGGATCTCGTCGAAGATGACCAGCGTGCGCCGGCTGCGCGTGCGCCCCCCGTGCAGGGCGGGATGCGCGGCCACCTGCGCGTAGGTCACCGCCACCCCATGGAAGCCGGCGCCCGCCGGCCCTTGCGCGTTCCGGTACGCGGGGTCGATCGCGATCCCGAAGCGCGCCGCGGCGCGTGCCCACTGGTGCTTGAGGTGCTCGGTCGGCGTGACAACAGTGACGGCGGCGACCTCGCGCTGGGCGAGCAATCGCACGGCCACGGCGAGCGCGTACGTCGTCTTGCCCGCGCCAGGCGTCGCTACCAACAGGAAATCACGCCGCGCAGCGCCAAAATACTCTTCGTAAGCAGCTTTCTGCCAGCCACGGAGAAAAGAAAGGCCATTATCCAGAACGAGCCGTGGCGTCTCTTCCCTGACGCTCACTCCGCGCCGTTGTCGTCGCCTGGCGGCAGCGACTCGTAAATTTCCTTGCACTCCGGGCAGACGGGGAATTTCTGCGGGTCCCGGCTCGGTACCCAAACCTTGCCGCATAGCGCGCGGATGGGAGTGCCGAACACGGCGCTCTGCATCATCTCGTTCTTGTCGACGTAGTGCGCGAAGCGCTCGTGATCGCCATGCGAAGTATCGACCCGGACGTCCTCGTGGACGCGCACGTCGCTGTCTGGCATTACCTCGGTGCTCACGATCCCCTAGCTTACCGTCTCGCGGGCGGGGCGGGCGGGCCGGCGGGCCGGCGGGCCGGGCGTCAGTTGAGGCCCGGGTCGTCGGGATAGGTGGCCAGGAAGGCGAGGTCGCCTTCCTGGCGGCGCAGCACGGTGCGCCATAGCTGCTCCGGCTCGGCGGCGAACACGTCGCCTGGCTCGGCGCCCACGACGTACCAGGCACCCTCGTCGATCTCGGCTTGCAGCTGCCCGGGCGACCAGCCGGCGTAGCCCGCGTAGACGCGCAGCGACTGGATCGCGGGCGCGAGCAGCCGCGGCGGTGCGTCCAGGTCAAGCAGGCCGAGGCGGGCCAGTGCGGGGGCACCGTCGAGCGCCCGCCAGCCGAGCGGCTCATCCTTGCCGGGGACGAGGGCGAGGGCCAGCGCGCTGTTCGGCGCCACCGGGCCGCCCCGGAACACCACCGAGGGCCGCGTGGCCAGTTCCGTCCACTGTTCGAGCACCTGGCCCACGCCGACCTTTGTCGGCCGGTTCAGCACGACGCCGAGGGTCCCCTCCACGGCCTCGTGTTCCACGATCAGGACAACGGCGCGCCGGAAGTTCGGATCCCCGAGCAGCGGCGTCGCGACGAGCAGTCTGCCGGCCTTCGGATCCGAACCCATGTGGTCCATGTTAGCGGCGACGTCCAGGCCCCTGACCAGGCAAAACATAGCCAGGGGGCGTCGCGAGGAAAGTTACTGACGACACGGTAGCAGCTAGGGACCGTCGAACCACCCCGCCACACGGGAGACCAACCGTGCTCGACATCCCGCAAATCCCTCTCACCACTGACTGGGCCATGGCCTGGACCGGCTTCGAGCTTGTACCTGCGTGCACAAGGCCGTTCCCCGCGCACAATCCTAAGCCGCAAGTCCTATACGAGCATGCTTGCAAGGTGGTGCGCGATGTCAGCGTAGATGGCCGCGTGCTGATCGGTGCCGTGGTGCTGCGGGATCTGCCGGACGCGGGCGACTCGCTGATCCCAGGTGGACGCGGTCCAGATAATGTCCACGGTCTGGTGCGGCGTGGGCATGGCCGCGTTAGCGTTCGACGTCAATAAGGACCGGAACGCCGTCTGGCACGCCACTGCGGAGCCGCTCGTGCGCAGCTGCGACAAACCCGCGGTGTATGTCCAGGCCCCCGGCCCTCCGGCCCAGCCGCCGGGCGGCCACCGCGGTCGTACCGGATCCGGCGAACGGGTCCAGCACCGTTCCCTGCTCGGGGCAGCACGCCTTGATGAAGAACTCGGCCAGGCCCTCGGGCATCGCGGCGGTGTGGCCGCCCGCGCCGTAGTACTGGTTGTAGGTTTGCGGCACGGAGACAACGTTGCCAGGATCGGCCCCTCCGTGCAGGTATGTCGTCGTACGATCCCGGCCGAATCCCGCGCTGGTGTTGCGGCGGCCCAGCGTGTCGAGCTTGCGGCGCTCGATCTCTTCCGGCGTGGTCTTGTAGGGCACCCGGACCGCGCCGAGGTCGAAGTACGGCTTCGGTCCCTTGGCGAACGCGTAGACGTACTCGAAGCTGTCCTTGGTGCGGGGGCCGAACCTGCCGGGGACCGCGTTGGGCTTGTGCCAGACGTAGGTCTCAAGCCAGCGCCACCCCTGCTGCTGCAGGGCAAGCACGAGCTGGTAGACGTACGGGTGCCGCTGCCCGCGCAGCGGCCCGTCCTTCGCCACCCGGTTCTTGATGTTCAGCACGAGCCAGCCGGTCTCCGCGGTGGCTTCGAGCATGAGCTTGCCGTAGGGCAGGAACCAGTCCACGTAGCGGTCCGGGTGGATGCGGCTGTAGGCGCGGGCGTCGGCATACGGGGGGCTGGTGAACCACAGGTCGACTGACTCCGAGGGGAGCGCCGGGAGCCATTCTGCGCTGTCACCCCACGTCTGTCCCTCCCGCAGGAGGGTCTCCAGCGTCTCCGCAGGTCCTAGCTGCGGCGGCGGCAAGGGATCAGCCATCATGGCGCGATCCTAGCGACGGGATAGGACGAAACTGCGGCAGAATCGCCGGGTCAGCCGTGGAAATGACCGGAACCGGCCGGGCACCGTCGCGCTGGCACTATGACCAGCCATGATCGATGAGCGCAGCGGCGTCCCCGGCGCGGGCCAGGGCAAGTTCCCCACACTGAAGACCGGAGAGCGCGCGGCGCTACGCGGCCGGCATCCTGCGCTACAACCTGCGGCCCGACCGCGGGTGGAACGACATCGCCAGCCCGTACGGCGTCGGCGCGCTCATCTGGGTGTTCGGCGGCAAGGTGATGGACAAGCTCATTGACGTGCGGCAGATGGGTCCGGCGGACGAGGACATCCGCCGCGTGGACCTGCTGCTCGCGGGCGCCGAGTTCGTCCCGGTCGCGCCTGCGGCGTGGATGGCCAGCGACCAGATCCGGCGGCACACCGCTGCGTACCTGCAGCAGAACGGCGTCAGCGACGGCGA
>JASHPP010000060.1 GCA_030038035.1 Trebonia sp. | reverse complement strand
GCCGCGGGAACGTCGGTGCCGCGGTCGGCGGTGACCTCGCCCCGCAGCAGCCGGACGATCGCGTTCCTGCGCGGGTTCGCGGACGGCTCGCGCACGCGCAGCCCGTCGAGGAAGGGCACAAGCGGCAGCGCCTGGCCAAGCTCGTCGCCGGCACCCCAGAACACCTGGCAGCCGTCTGGCGCGCCGGCCACGGCCGCCCGCACCAGCGCGGACTTGCCGGCGCCCGGCTCGCCCTCGATGAGCAGCGCACCGCCCCGTCCCCGCGCGACGTCTCTTAAGAGGCCGGCCAGCAGCGCCAACTCGTTATCGCGGCCGACGAGGGCGTCGGCCGGGAGTGCGGGGGACATGGGACCAACCTTACTATCCGAACATCTACGGAACAAGCGGACCTTTTTCGGATATTCATTCGGTGTCAAGGACGCAGCGTCGCGGCGTCATCGCGGTTTCCCCCGGCCGCGCGGCGCAACTTGCACCAGACTTTGCCCGGCACGCAGCGCTGTTATTTCTCCTGCACCAGGAAACGATTATTTTCGTAGGAAGATAACAAAATCTTTAATGCAGATTTCAGTATTTGAACATTCTCGGACAATCCCTTACCCTGGTGCATGGAATAGCCGAAGACTGGCGAGAACCTGACACGATTCGCAACCGTGTCGTGAGGGCCGCCGGAGCCATGTCCGCAGGCTGCTGACCTTGGTAGCTGCCATGGAGGAATCATGCGCATAAGGCGAGCCATCATCATCCCCGCTATCCTCGCGCTTGCCGCGGCCGGATCAATTCTGGCCAGCTCGGCGGCACAGGCGGCGCCCGCGCCGTCGCACAGCACCCACGCCGCGGCGGCCTCTTCCGCTGCCGACCCGGCCTGGACCTACTTCTTCGCGTGAACTAACCAGGCACACGATTAATGGCCTGCCGCCGATTAACCCAATCCCCGGCAGGCCATTGGCCTGCCTAACGTCCCCCAGTTGCGTGCCCCCGTGCCCCGCTCCCCGCCCGCGTGCCCGCGTCCCCCAGCGCGTGCCCGTGTGCCTGCTGCCCGTGTGCCTGCCTGCGTGCTCCCCGGCGTGCCGCGGAGCACGCCGGGGCTCCGGTCGCCCACTCCCGCAACTCCAGGCGCGTTTCCTCGCTCGCATTGTCCCCCGCCGCTACTCGCACCGTCCCCCGGCGCTCGCCAGACCGCTCCGCATTGGCGGTGGGGCCCCCAGCGCCAACCCTATAGCCCGCCACACTGTGTACCATGGTGCTGTAAGCACGACACGAGAGGGAACCATGGAACACGACTTGCCGCTGTACGGTCTCGTACGCGGACATCGACATGCGGCAGTCGTGGCGCGGCGGGCATATCCGCAAGATCAGCAGGAATGTACCCAGCGGCACGGTAGTGTACGACATTGAGTATCCGTGAGCAGCTCGCGGGGATAGCCCTGGGCGGCGCTCTGCTGGCCGTAGCCGCGTGCTCCCCGGCAATAAGGACCGTATACGTCCCTGCCACGCAAACCGCTGCGGCGTCCAGCCCTACGGTTTCCGCGCTTAGCTTTGAATGCTCGCTAGTGCCCTTGCACGGGCAGAGCTATGCTGCCAATGCCGTCAACGTCGTACTGACCGCGATAAACAACACCGGTCAGCCGGTAACGCTGGAAACGGAATCCGTCGTGTTCTATGACGGAAACGAGGAAATCTCGTCTGTCCCTGATATCGGGTGGGATGAGGTAATTTCCGCTGGCCAGTCGGTGCGGGGCACCGTGGAAACGAATATCAGTGGTTCGAATATCACCTCATGTCAGGTGGTTGCCTATAACGCTTACTGAGCATGTCAGGCAACGACACGCCGTAGGACGCGCCAGAATCAAGCCTGAGCGGCTTTCACGCTACCCTGTGAGCTGGGATGCCCCCGCTGGTCACGGCACAACTACGGTCAAGAGGCATGGCGCACGACAACGGCCTTCACCACGTGGTAATCCAATCCAAGGTCGTCAGCTATCTGCCGCCGAGTCTGGCCGTGTCGCCACTTATAGAGGATTAGCGGATACGCCCCGATATGACGGCTGCTCCTCCTGTTCCGCGACTGTTCCAGCCTGGTAGCCCATCGGACGTTACCGGGCGCATAGTTCCCGTTGTTGTCGATTCTGTCTAGCGACATGCCCGAAGGTCTGGGACCAAGCTCACGCTCAATGTCGGCAACGAACGCTGCTATGTCATGCCAGGCATCGCAAACTTTAATGCCTCGCGCACCGTAAAACGGATAGAGACTGTTCTCGGGATTTTCGCAGCGGTTGAGCATCATTATCCAAGTGGGATACATCGCGTGCCGCGACATGCCGTGGAATCCGTGTTTCACGCCCCGGTTAACCATGAAACAAATTATAGGTGGACTCATTCCGATGCGGGGGCGTCTCACTTAGCCAATGCCACGTAGTAGCCGCGTCGGGGGACGCTGAAAATCAGTCCCTCATCAGTGAGCACTTTAAGCGCGTGCGTCACCGCGTACTCGCCTATGTCGTACGTCTCGCGCAGCGTGCGGTTAGACGGCAGGGGTCCGCTGCCGAACTCGCCGTTTCGTATGCGTTCGCGGAGAATGTTCGCTAGCTGCACATACAGCGGTTCGGGTGAACGGTAGTCCACGGTCATCATGTCACGGTAGGACAGCACACCCCACCGCAGATACGCGGGCATCCCTGTCATGGGTGGCATGGCTTGTCTGGGGTGGTTACGCTTGTCTCTCACGCACCCGAACACCCGTTGGGTGTGAGCGACAGGGGCAGGCATGGGACCGATAGACAGATACCACGATGACGACAAAGAGCTGACAGCACTACGGGCGAGGCATCCCAAATGGGACATCACCCGCTTGCACGCGGGGTTCCTGGCAGTGCCGCGAGGTGCAGTGGCGATCTACGGGTACACGCAAGAGGGCACCGAACGGCAGATAGCCGAGCACGAGCGGTACCCCGGACCTGTCTACGTGGTGGTGCAGGAATACCACGACCCTGACAGGACCCAGCGGCTACACGAGGTGCCCGACGTCTACGGGACGCTAGAGCTTGCCAGGGAGCAGTCTGAGCTGCCGGGACCGTGGGAAGCCCACCCGGACGGTTCCCCGTTCTCCCCGCTTACCGCACGCGGGGATAAGTTCGATGCGCACATTTACCCGCGTAATATCCAGTGGCAACCGCCGCATGATCCCGCGTATGAGGTCACTTTCGAGAGGGGCGCGGAATGAACATCAAGGCTATCGCGCGTGCTTTCCGGCGGCGGGAGCTTGTCTACGTCGTGATACTCGACTACCGCGATGGGCTGGACGTGGGCGTGTTCACGAGCCTTGCCGTGGCGGAAGACCAAGCCGACCTGACGCCGTGGGAAGCGGATGAGTCAGGGATACTGTCCGCGCAAGGGGAACTGTGGAACGCGTACATCTGCCCTGCCCGCGTGGAGCGTCGCATCCCCCGTGAGCGTGAGTACGCCATAGCCCGTGCGATCCCGCGTCAGCAGGCAGCACATGAGTGAGGACTGGCAGCGCAGGCTTGTCCCGGTAGCGGTGCTGGTCTTCGGACTGGCTATCGGTGTTCTCCTGCTGCGCAGCGTCCTGCCGTGGGCCGCTGGTGACCTCGCACGGCACGTCAGTCATGGGTGAGGACTGTCACGGAAGATGAGAACTTGCGCCGTGCGGGGTGGCGTTAGGTTGCGTACATAGGTGCATGGGCTGTCATCGTGCGCGCACAGCGGAATCTGTTGCGATGGGTCGGGCAATTTGCATCCCAATTTGGGCGACCCTGCCCGTGCGCACGCGGGGACGCGCGTAAGGCAGCAGAGGCAACCAGCGGCACGCCATCTGACCAGCGATGTTACCGAATCGTTAGCGGTACACAGTGAGATGCCCTACCTATTGGTGGCGGGGGCCCCACCGCCAACGGCGAGCGCGAACCTCACCGGCGGGACGGGCCGCGGCGCCGGCCCGGCGCGCGGCCCATTCCCGTCCGTCACGCCAGCCCCTCCCGCTGGCCCTGCACGCACCCGGCCGAGACAACGGGAAAGAAAGGGCCACCCCTGACCGGCATTTTCCTTCCCGATAATCGGCCTGTCCGGAATGTCCGGTTCGGGGATTCCGGCATACCGGGCATATCGCGTCGCCGGGCGACGGTCGGCGGGCACCCGGCGGCGGGGACGCGCCTGCACCCGCCCGCGTGACGCGGGAAAGCCGGAGCTCAAACCCGATTAGGCGCCAGATAACAGAGGTTCGCCCGGGACGAAAGAGAACTAGTGAGTATTCTCGATTGCCGCGGCCGAGTGTATAGTGTAATAGAGGTTTCACAATTCGTGTCCGTGACATCCTCGTAACCGTCGCGCTAGTCCGCCCGCGCAGCAGCGAGGAGGAAGGACGCCCGATGATCGCGCCAGCAAGCCCCACGGTGCGGCGACGCCGGCTTGCCGCTGAACTGCGCGGGATCAGGGAGAGCAAGGGCAAGAGCGGCGACACCGTCGCCGCGGCGCTGAAATGGTCGGCCTCCAAGATCAGCAGGTACGAGCGGGCCCGGACGGGCTTGCGACCGCGGGAAGTCGAAAGGCTGCTCGACTATTACGAGGTCACCGGCTCCCGCCGCGAGCTTCTCCTCGGCCTCGCCGAGGATGCGGCTCGGAAGGGCTGGTGGGAAGAATTCGCGGACAGCCTCTCCGAGGATTATCAGCAATTCATCGGCCTGGAGCACGAGGCGACGTCGATCGCCATATGGCACGTCGATGTCGTGCCTGGCCTGCTGCAGACCGAGGCTTATGCCAGGCACATAATCAGCAGCTACAGCAGGGTCGAGCCGGTCGCTCCCGGCATGATCGGCCGGCTGGTCAGGGTCCGCATGCGGCGCCAGCAGGTGCTGAACCGCGACGGACTGCAGCTGGCGGTGGTGCTCGACGAATCGATCCTGCGGCGCCGGATCGGCGACGAGTCCGTGATGTATGAGCAGTTGCAGCGCCTCGCGCGAGAGTGTGAGCGGCCGAATCTCACCCTGCGGGTGCTCTCCCTCGACGCGCAGCACATGGCCCTGGGGGAGTCGTTCGTCATATTCGGCTTCGGGCCAGATAGTGATGCGGTGCTGCAAGACGTGGTGAGCACCGAGCATTTGAAGAGCGGTTTCACGCTGGAGGGGGAGCGGGAGACCTACCTGCACCGGATCGCGTTCGAGATGCTTGCCGATGCGTCGCTCGACCGGGCGGCGTCCAGGGGGCTGATACTCCAGACAGCGCAGTCGCATTGGTCAGGTGCGCGCCGTCGCGCTCACGCGTAAGTGACGCGACTCGTTCGGCCACCCGCGATCGGCGGTGGGCGCTGACAGCGCACGCTTGAGGTGCCCGGTACACCGTGGGTACCACAGACATTCACCGGGCCGAGGTGCCGCTTGAGCCGACAGGGACCCTCGGCGCGAGTGTTGTCTGCTACTCTTGCCTCGCCCGCATTCCGCAATGCTGCATTCACGACAATGACAACGATCAGTGAGGGGTAGTAACGTGGGAAATCCTGCGTTCCGCAGGCTACCCGAAAGGCCAGTTTCAGGTCCTTACTGGGTCAAGAGCTCTCTTAGTTTCGCTAACGGCAATTGCGTTGAGGTGGCAAGCCTGCCCGACGGCGAGATCGGCATCCGCAACAGCAGGGACACCGCGGGGCCAATACTCCGATTCACTCCGGATGAATGGCATGCGTTTGTCGGCGGCGTGCGAAACGGCGAATTCGATGGATTCGAAGGGTAGCAGCCGCTAACTGCCTGCCAGCACGCAAGCGGAGGTCCCCGGAGTCCGGGGACCTCCGCTTCTTCATGCACGCGGCGACCGCACCGCCACCGCCACCACCCAGCGCCGCGCCACCCGCGCCCCGCCGCGCCACCCGCGGCCCGGCGTGCGGACACGGCCCGCGAGACGGTGGAAGAGGCGCCCGTCCTGATCCTGGCGGGCGTGGAGTTCACCGACCTGAACAGCGGGTTCTTCACCCAGCAGATCACCCGTCGGCGAACCATCGAGATCGGTGCCACCGCGGCAAGCGTGGGGGCCGCGCTGTATGAGCGGGTTCCGTTGCGGATCGCGATCCGGGTGCTGGCGGCACTGGTCGCCGAGCTGCCGTCCGGACGGCCCAGGCCTGGCGGGCGGCCCGCTCCGGTGCCACCGCCGCGGGAACCGCTCGCGCCCGGCACGCCGCTGTCCCAGCAGGCGCTGTGGGACCTGGTGGCGCGGTCCTTGCGGCCCGGCGACATCGTCCTGGCCGACCAGGGCACGCCGTTCTACGGGGCGGCCACCCACCGGCTGCCGCGCGACGTCACGTTCATCGGCCAGCCATTGTGGGCCTCCATCGGGTACACGCTCCCGGCGCTGCTCGGAGCCTGCCTGGCCAGCGCGCAGGTGAGCCGAGTCGGGGCTCCGCCCGCCGGTTGTGGCATTTCCTCACGGGCGGCCAGGCCCCATAGTGGAGTCCATGGAGACTGTCGACACAGATGTCGTCGCTGGCGTGCGGGCATCCCTGAACTACGTCGCCCCCTGGTCGGCGAAAAACCGGCTCTACGTCGCGCCCGGGGCGCACCTGACCACCACCGAGTACGACCCGCACGTCGTCCTGATCGCGGACGGCCGCCCGCACGGCGGCGAGTTCAGCCTCGACAGGAACGGGTTCATGTTCGTCAGCCACCACAGCGCGGTCGCCGACTTCTCCGCCCCGGCCGAACTCGACGCCGCGTACACCGGCGAGGCGACTCACCTGGTCGGGCAGCTGACCGGAGCCGACCTGGTGATTTCCGAAGGCTGGGTGCTGCGCCGCTCGGGGACCGCGCTGCGCGG
Organism: Trebonia sp.; assembly: GCA_030038035.1. The sequence continues at coordinate 327 of JASHPP010000060.1, read as the reverse complement.
TGCCCAGCCGCCCGCGCCTGACGTGCACATCGACCTGCACCCCGATCGCGCGCCCGGTGTGTTCGAGAGGTTCCACGCCACCCACGGGCGGCCGGGCAAGCAGTTCCGCCGGGTCATCTACACCAGCCTGTGGCGTGCCTTCAGCCCGCCGCCGCAGGACTGCCCGCTGGCGATCCTCGACTACCGCAGCGTCGCCGACACCGAAGGCGTGGCCAACCTCCTGCTCTTCGTCGACCAGCCGCCCGACCCGGTGCCTGACACGATCGAGGACGAACAGTCGCAGCCGGCCGGGACCGTGTTCACCTACAGCCCCGCGCACCGCTGGTG
>JASHPP010000494.1 GCA_030038035.1 Trebonia sp. | reverse complement strand
GGAGGCGGTACCATGCGGAAAATGCAAGCGCGCACGTGGCGAATCGTTCTTGCCGGCCTTGCCCTCTTCGTGATCGCGCCGGCGTTGCTGTTCGCCGGCAGCATTCAGGCCGAGGCAGCAGCGCCGAGGGGAGTGCAGAGCGTGGCCCCCCTCAACCCGTGCGCTGACTGCAGCAAGGTGGGGAACTTCTCGATTTCTTACAATAAGACCTGGAAATTCGTCTCCAAGCCACTGAAGCTGTGCGCCGTCTTCGATGCCAAGGGAAGCATCAGCTACACGCTGTGGTATGTGATAGCGGCCCACGCCTACTACTACCTGTGGACCAACCAGACGCTAAAGTCCCCCGAGCTGACGCTCACGGTTGAGCGCTCCAGCTGCAGCGGATCCAAGACGACCACGAAGGTGGACATCGGGCAGCACTGGACCGGGTATTCGTGCAGTTTCAATCCGTCTATCTCGGTAGCTTACCCATGGGGCGTGAGCATATCGGGCTGGCCGTCCTGCGGAAACCGCAACCAAGCGGAATACTCTACCGGCTACGGTAAGGGCTCGGTTTACCACCAGTACAACAGCGGGTCGCCGTCATCGTTCGGCAACTACGATTCACGCGTCGCCACGTTCAACTACCCGTGCTACGGCGTGTTCGCGAGCGGGATCATGTGGGAAGGAAATACGTCCGATTCCTACAGCGCGGGGAACAGTTCTGGCGCTAAATCGGTCTGCCTGAGCAAGCGGTGACCTGGGCGACCACGGGATCCGGCACGACCGCTAGCCCCGCTTCTCCGCGCAGCGTGATCGCGAAGACTTTTTTCTGGGCGAAGACTTTTTATGTTCAGTACTGCAAAATCTCTACGCGCTAGAAAAAGCCTGGACCCTCTCATTACCCGCCCGCGAGGCTCGTGTTCGCCACAGCAGGCAGCCACAGCGCCCCCACCGCGCCGGCGCCGGCCACGCACGCGATCACTATCCCGGTCAGGTGCAGCGCGTGCACCGAGCGCACCGCCAGCAGCAGCGCGATCGCCCACAACGGCGTCCCCGGCCCGGCAAGCACGAGCAGCAGGCTGCCCGCGCCAAGCACGAGGAACCCGGCGCACACGGTCGACCGCACCGTGACCCGCGTGAGCACCCGCGACCCGAGCACGGTGGACAGCCCCGTGACCAGCCCCTGCGGTGCCATCGCGACGCCCGCGGCCAGCGCCGACCGGCCCTGCACCGACTGCACGAAAACCGGCAGCAGGAAGACCGCGGCCCAGGTCACCACCGAGGCCAGCGCGCACAGGCCCATGGACAGCGCCGCGACCGGCTGTCGCGCCAGCGACAGATCCAGCGGCGACCCCGAGCGCCCCGGCCGCCCCGGCCGGGCCGGGCGCCCCCGCCCGTCCGCCCACCGCCCGTACACCGCGAGCAGGACCGCTCCCGCTACCAGCGGCCCCAGGCATGCCGCGGCGTCCCACCCGTCTGTCCCGCCCTCGTTCGCGCCGAGCAGCACCAGCAGCAGTCCCGCCGCGAGCAGCACCAGCCCGGGAAGGTCAAATTCATAGTCTCCCGAACGATCCCCGCCGGCTCCCTGCGCCAGCCGCCCCGCCGCGCACGTGGCCAGCGCCCCCAGCGGCACATTGATCGCGAAGATGAGCCGCCAGCTGGCGGCCCCGATCAGCGCGCCGCCGACGGTCGGCCCGAGCGCCGGCGCGGCGAACAGCAGGATCCCGGCGGCGGGGGACACGGAGCGCCCCTTGCCGGACTTGCCAAGCAGCATGGACATCGCCAGCGGCACCAGCGGCGCGGCGACAAGCCCCTGCACGGCGCGGAACGCGATCAGCGCGGCGATGCCGGGGGCGAGCGCGCACAGCGCGGACGCGGCGGTGAACGCCGCCAGGCTGGCCCGGTAGAGGCGCCGCGTCCCGTACCGCCTGGCGAGGTAGGCGGTGCCGGCCAGCCCCGTGCCGAGCGCGAGCAGGTATCCGCTGACCGTCCACTGCACGGTGTCCAGGGGCGCGTGCAGGGACCGCGCGATCGGCTCGGCCGCCACGTTGACGACGCTGGAGTCGAGCATGGACAGCAGCGGCCCGGCGAGCATCGCGTACTGCACGACCGCGCCCGCCGCCACGCCGGTGCCCGCCCGCGGCCCCGTGCCGCCCAGGGTGGTCCCGCGCGGCGTCACGGCTGCGCCGCGAGCGTGCGCAGCCCGGCCAGCCAGCCGCGCTCGGCCTCGTCGCGGCGGATGAGCTCGTCGGTCACCGCCTGCGCCCACCGGTCGCCGGCGGCCCTGGTGCGCATCTGCGCGAAGTGCGCGAGCCGCGCATCCAGGGCCGCCTCGCGCGCGGCGATGACGGCCAGCCGCTCGTCGGGGTCCAGCAGGCCGAACTGGCCCAGCCGCGCCATGAACTCGTAGTCGTCGCCGGCCTGGTCCTGCGGCAGGTCCGCGATCATGTCGTGGAGCATCTCGCGGCCGACCGGTGTCAGCGTGTACACGATCCGCGGCGGCCGGCCTTCCTGCGGCTGCCCGGTCCTGGTGACCGCGCCGGCCTCCTCGAAGCGGCGCAGCGCCGGATAGAGCGAGTTGTTGTTCAGCCGGAACCCGGTGGTGTTCTCCACCCGCTTGCGCAGCTCGTAGCCGTGCGCCGGCTGGCGGGTGAGGTGGCGGAGGATCAGGATCTCGACGAACGACATATGGTCCAGTCTAACCTATGTAAGACTGGACTAGTCGAGGGCGGTCTATGCTGATCTGACCTGCTGCCATGGAGATAGCCATGCGGATCGCGACGTTCATCAGCTGGCTGCTGACCGCGAGCCTTGGCGGCTACATGCTGCGGACCTGGCTGGTGCGCGGCGGCCTGCGCCGGGAGCGCGCCCGCACTGGCGGGCTGCCGCCGCAGCTGATCTTCGGCCACGCCGGGCTGGCCATCTCCGGCCTGCTCGTGTGGGCCTGTTACCTGGCCGTCGGCGCGCGGGCGCTGGCGTGGACAGCGGTCGGGATCTTGATCGTGACCGTCGGGCTCGGGCTGTGCACGGTGACGCTGTGGACGCCCTACCCCGCGCGCAAGCCCGGCGAGCGCCGCGGCCCGGCGCCGTGGGACGAGGCGGCCATGGTCGTCCCGGACACCCCCGCGGAGGCGGCCGACGCGCCTGAGCACGCGCTGATCACCGACGAGATGATCGCGCGGCTGCTTGCGGATGACTACCGCGGGACGCGGCACCGCCCGATCAGGCCCAACCCGGCCGTGCTCGTCCCCATCGCCCACGGGTTCGCGGCGATCATCACGTTCGTGCTCGCCGCGATGACCGTCAGCATGTGAATTGCACGTGTCGGGAACCGCACGATCGGCTGGTGAGTCTTGCGGATTAAGACCCGCGCTGTCGATACTTCTGGGATGGGCGACCGAAACGTGCTCGGCGGCGAACTTGAGCCATGTGGCACTGACCCGCTGACCGGTTTCTACCGGGACGGCTGCTGCAACACAGGGCCGGAGGACGTGGGGAGCCACACCGTCTGCGCGGTCGTCACCCAGGAGTTCCTGGAGCACCAGCGCCGCATCGGCAATGACCTGACCACGCCGATGCCGCAGTATCGCTTCCCCGGACTTGTGCCGGGGGACCGGTGGTGCGTGACCGCCGCGAACTGGCTGCGCGCCCACGAGGACGGGGTCGCCGCTCCCGTCGTGCTCGCCTCCACGCACGAGCGGGCGCTGGAGATCGTGCCGCTGTCCGCGCTGCGCCAGCACTCCGTCGACGTCCCGGCCGACGCCAGCGCGCTCGAGGACACCGAGCGCTGACCGGCGCCGGTCCGGTCACCCGGATTCGGCGGCCCGCTTGAGCGCGGCCAGCGTGTGCGGGATCCCGGTCCGCGCCGCCTCGAACCGGTCGGCGAGCTGGGTTTGCGCGTCGGCCCCGAACCGGTTCTCGAACCGCGTGAGGCCGTCGGGCAGCATCTGCCAGGACTCGGTCACCTCGGTGCCGCCAGGCACGGCCGTGAACGTATAGCCCCACCGTGTCCACGTGCCGCCGACCGTGAACGCGAACTCCTCGCCGCGGGCGGCCGCGACAACCTGGGACCGGGTTTCCCATGCGCCCCGCTCCGGCGTCTCGTTCCGGCCGGTGAACCACGCGCCGACCCGCGGGCCGTCGCCGTCGTCCCACCAGCACGCCGTGCACACCGGGCTCCACTCGCCCATCCGTGTCACGTCCGAGACCATGTCGTACAGGTCTTGCGGGGAGCGTGCGATGACAATTGATTCTGCATGCGTCAGGGGTGTCTCCACGATGACCCATTATCGCGGTCCGCGATAGCGTGCACTCATGGCGATCCAGACACGAACCCTAGGGCGCACCGGCGCGGACGTGACGATTCTCGGCTACGGGGCCATGGAACTGAGAGGGCACCCCAGGGGACCCGAGATCGGCGACGAGGACGCGGGCCGCCTGCTGAACGCGGTGCTCGACGGCGGGATCAACCTCATCGACACCTCTCCCGATTACGGCAGGAGCGAGGAGCTCATCGGCGCCTCGATCGGCCACCGCCGGGATGAGTACTTCCTCGCCTCCAAGTGCGGCTGCCTGCTCGAGGTGCCGGCCGACGTCCCGCCGCCGTACCCGCACGACTACAGCCCCGCCAACGTGCGGGCGGACGTCGAGCAGAGCCTGCGCCGGCTCCGCACCGACCGGCTCGACCTCGTGCAGGTGCACCTGTCGCCGAGCGTCGCCACGCTGCGGGACAACCACACCGTCGAGACCCTGCGGGAACTGCGGGACGAGGGCAAGATCCGCTTCATCGGGATGTCCGGCATCCTCCCGCACCTGCCCGAACAGATCGCCCTTGACGTCTTCGACGTCTTCCAGATCCCGTATTCGGCGGTGCAGCGCGAGCACGAGGACCTGATCACGGCGGCTGCCGGCACGGGCGCGGGCACGCTGATCCGCGGCGGCGCCGCACGCGGCGCCCCGGCCGAGGACAAGAACTGGACCACCGGCCCGATCGGCCTGGCCGCGGACGAGGGCCAGCGCCGCTGGCAGGCCGCGGGCGTGGACGACCTGCTCGCGCGGGCTGGCATGTCGCGGATGGAGTTCGTGCTCCGCTTCACGCTGAGCCATCCCGGCCTGTCGAGCACGATCGTGGGCACTGCCAACCCCCGCCACCTGGACGCCAACATCGCGGTCGCGGAGAAGGGCCCGCTGCCCGACGACCTGTACGAGGAGGCCAGGCAGCGGCTGCGGCCGGCGGACGCCTAGCCCGTCCCGCCTGCGGGCGCGGCTGTGAGCGCCGGCCCGCCGGCGCTCACAGCCGGGGATCGATGTGGATCTTCGTGCCTGGTTCGGCGTCGACGTGCCCGGCGAGCGCCGCCGCGGCCTGGTCGAGGCCGACCACGACCGCGGCGAGGTCTCCCGGCGCGACCCGGCCGTCGCCATAGTGCGCGATCGCAGGCGCGAGGCCCGCCGATGCCCCGAGGATGCCCACGGCGGTCATGTCGCCCAGGGTCAGGTCACGGGTATCGATATGGCTTGGCCGCGGCGAAAGGCCTATGCAGACCATCCGCCCGCCGGGGTCTACCAGGGCGAGTGCTGCTGACGGGACGTCCTCATCGCCCGTGCAGTCGATGACCGCGTCGTAGGTGTCCCGCGGCGGGTCAGTGGCCATCCAGTACCGGCGGGCGCCGAGCTTGCCCGCGAGTTCCCTGCGACGGGAGTCCAGCGCGAGAACGTGGACTTCCGCCCCCGCGACGCTGGCGAAGGCGACGGCCAGCAGCCCTATCGTGCCCGGTCCGCAGACGAGGACCCGCCGCCCTGGCCCGGCCTGCGCCGCGGCCACGGCACGGTA
>JASHPP010000493.1 GCA_030038035.1 Trebonia sp. | reverse complement strand
GTGGTCGCGCCGAGCCTGCTCGGCTACCTGCTGATCAACCTGTGCACGTTCTGCCTGGACCTGACGCTGCTCGCGGTCTTCCACGGCGGGCTGAAGTGGCCGCTGCCTGTCGCGGTCACGCTGTCGTACGGATCGGCGTCCGCGGTGAGCTACGTGCTCAACCGCGTGCTCAACTTCCGGTCGCACGGCGCGCTGGGTCGCCAGCTTCCGGTGTTCGCGGCCGTGAGCGCGAGCAACTACCTGGTGTTCGTGCTCGGTCTGACCGACGCGCTGGCCGCGGTCGGCGTCTACTACGAGCTCGCCCGGGTCATCGCCGCGCTCTGCGAAGCCGTCTACCTGTACGCGATGATGCGCTGGGTCGTCTTTCGGGACGCCAGGCGGTCCGCGGCGGCCCGTGCCGCCCAATTGGAGCGGGCTACGCATGTCAGCCCGTACAACTAAGCTCTGCGATCATGACAACGAGCGCGTCCGCGAAGTCCCGCAATGTCGTGATCCGCGGCGGTTACGTGCTGACGATGGGCTCCGCCGGCGACATCCCCGGCGGGGACGTGCACATCAGGGACGGCGAGATCCGCTCGGTCGGTGTCGGCCTGGACGCGCCGGGCGCGGAGGTGATCGACGCGGCCGGCAAGATCGTCGCCCCTGGGCTGGTCGATACGCACTGGCACATGTGGAACACGCTGCTGCGCGGGCTTTCAGACGGCCGGCCGGGCGCAAACGGCGCCGCGGGATACTTCGCCACCTGCGTGGGGCTCGGCAGGCACTTCATCCCCGCGGACACCTACGCCGGGACCCGGCTGGCCTGCGCGGAGGCGGTCAACGCGGGAATCACCACGGTGCATGACTGGGCGCACAACATCCGCGGGCTCGACTGGGCGGAGGCCGGGCTCCGGGCGCTCGCCGAGTCGGGGCTGCGGGCCCGTTTTTCCTACGGGTACGAGACAGGCCATCCGAACGACCGGTCCATGGCCGTGGACGACCTGACCCGCGTCGCCTCGGGATGGCCGGCCTACAGCGCCGACGGCCGCCTCCATCTCGGCATGGCCTGGCGGGGGTCCGGCGGGAGCAACCCGGCGATGCGCGTGGCCCGGGAAATCTACCTGGCGGAGATCGAGGCGGCACGGGGCCTCGGGCTGCCCGTCACCGTCCATGCCTGCGGGCCGCGCGCCGCCGCCGGGCAGATCGAGGCCTACGCCGCCGCCGGGCTGCTCGGGCCTGACCTGCAGGTGGTCCACCTGAACAGCGCCTCGCCCCGTGAGGTGTCGCTCGCCGCGGAGCACGGCACGCCGGCGAGCGTGTCGCCGTTCACCGAACTCCAGATCGGCTACGGCCTTCCGGTCACCGGGCAGCTGCTCGCGGCGGGCCTGCCCACGGGGCTGTCTGTCGACACGACGATGCTGTCAGGGAACGCGGACATGTTCGCGATCATGAAGGTGACTCAGGGCTGCGCGAACGCGCTGGCCCACGACGAGTTCGCGCTGACCGCGCGGGACGTGCTGCGGCTCGCGACGATCGACGGCGCGCGGACGCTTGGGCTTGACGGGGTGACCGGCTCCCTGACGCCGGGCAAGCGCGCGGACGTCATCGTGGTGTCGGCCGACGCGCCCAACATGGGCGTGCTCACCGACCCGGCGCGGCTGCTCGTGACCGCCGCGCACCCGGGGAACGTGGACACGGTGCTCGCGGACGGCCGGCTGCTGAAGCGTTCCGGCGTGCTCACCGGCTATGACGTGGACGAGGTGATCCGCTCGGCCCGTGCTGCCCTGGCCGGAGTTCTTGCCCGCGCCTGAGTAGGCACGGGACGGATGGTGTGACGGCCGGGCCAGGGCGGTATATACGCGACGTCATCTGGACGCTACCCAGCGTGCGGGACCGGCGGCCAGGGCGGGTTGGCCGATTGTACGGATGTTATCGGATATGACGACGTACGATCGGGTCTGGCCTGGCCGGCACCCCCGCTCGCCCCCTAGCCCCACGGAGTCTCATGCGCCTGTCCGCTCGGTTGCTCATCGCGGGCCTGACGGCGCTTGTGGCGGGATCTGTCGCGAGCTGCTCGGGGACGGCGGTGCTGCCTGACGCCAATGGCGCGACGCAGCCGCTGCCTTCCCCGGGCGTGGTCACCGCCAGGGTGCCGCCCGGTGCCGAGTCGCGGGACAAGATAGCCCCCACGCCGGCGCCCGTCGCGCCGCCGATCGACGTCGCCGGCGCGCCGCGCGGAGTCAAGGCGAAGGCGGGCATCCTCGTGGACGCCGCCACGGGCCAGCTCCTCTGGGCGAAGTCCGCGGACGTGGAACGGCCGATCGCCAGCATCACGAAGGTGATGACCGCGTACCTGGTGATCCAGGCGGGCGACCTCGACAGGCGGATCCGGGTCCCCAAGGGCGTGCTCAACTACGTGTTCGAATACGGCGCCACCAGCGCCGGGCTGCTTCCCGGCGAGACCCTCACCGCGGACCAGCTGCTTTACGGGCTGCTGCTCGCGTCGGGCGCGGACGCCGCCTACACGCTGGCCACCACGTACGGCCCGGGGATGGCCGCGTTCGTCGCGAAGATGAACGCGGCCGCCCGCGAGCTCGGGATGGCGCACACGCACTTCGCCTCGCCGGACGGGCTGCCGTACCCCACGGAGTTCTCCACGTACTCGACCCCGGCCGACCTGCTGATCCTGGCCGAGGCAGCGATGCGGTCCCCGGTGTTCCGCTCGATCGTGGGCCAGCCGTTCTACGTCCTGAAGAAAGGCGACGGCCACGACGCCCACTGGTGGAGCAACGACAACGAGCTGATCGGTTCCTACAACGGCGCCGTGGGGATCAAGACCGGGTTCACGGACGCCGCGGGGCACTGCCTGCTCTTCGAGGCCGTGCGTGGCGGCCGGACGCTGCTCGGAGTCGTCCTCGGCAGCCCTGACACCGGGCCCGGCGCGGCGGCGCAGGACGCGGCCCGGGTCCTGAACTGGGGTTTCAGCCTGAAGCAAGGCAGCGGATAACCGGGCCGCGATCGCCGGCCTGCGCGGCTGGCGCCGCAGCCACTGCAGGAACGTCCGGCGCGGCGGGCGCGGCGGCCGCACCCGGATGTTGCCGCCGAAGAGGCTGCCGGTAACCTCCACCCGCAGCAGCGCGGGCACCGGGGCGTCCCGCGGCTCCCGCACCAGCACCCTGCCGCCCGTGACGGCCACCTCGTCGGTGTCCACCACGATCCCCGGCCTGGTGATCAGGATCAGGTTCCCGCCGGCGACCACCGCGTTGATCTGCAATGACGGCAGCGTTATCACGGCCTCGGTGAAGTTGAGTATGACGTTCCCGCCGGTCACGCGTATCTCGATGCGCTCGGGTACCACCCAGCGGCCATCGCGCCGCGCGTTGGCGCCATGCCGGTCGATGCGCAGCACGTCCTTCGGCTTGGGCGCCGCGGCTACTCCTGGCTGTGCCGCGGGCAGGTCCGCGACCAGGGCCGCCAGCTCGCCGTACGTGCGCGCCGCGAGGGCGAGCTCGATCCGCTGATCGAGTTCGTCGGCGGTGAGCCGCCCGTCGCCGGCGGCCACCCGCAGCACCTCGACGACGCGATCCCGGTCCTCGTGCGAGGCCCGGAGTCCATCATCGGCCATGGGCAAACTGTAGACGGTGTCCTGTGGCCATATGTTTGCTCGGCTGGAACACTTATGGCGGGAGGGGCGGGCATGAGTGACGATTCCGGCGTGCCAACGCCTGGGATGCTTCGGTGGCTGGGGCCAGGCAGCCGGGTCGCGGGCTACGTGATCGAGGAAAAGCTCGGCTCCGGGGGGGATGGCGATGGTGTTCCGTGCCCGCGATGAGGCCCTCGGACGTCTGACCGCGCTGAAGGTGCTTGCGCCCGCGCTGGCGGACGATGCGGAATTCCGTATCCGTTTCCTGCGTGAGTCCCGTTCGGTCGCAGCGGTGGAAGAACCGCACATCGTGCGGTGTACGCCGCCGGCGAGGCGGATGGCGTGCTGTACCTTGCCACTCGGTTCGTGGCCGGCGGGGACCTGGCCGGCCTGCTGAAGCGGGCGGGAGGGACGCTGGATCCGGCCCGGGCGGCAGCGCTCATCACACAGGTGGCCTCCGCCCTGGACGCGGCGCACGCCGTCGGGCCTGGTGCACCGCGACGTCAAGCCAGGCAATGTCCTCATCGACGATGCTCCGGGACGGTCAGAGCACGCGTACCTGTCGGATTTCGGGCTGAGCAAGGCCATCTCTTCCGCCACGGGCATCACCGCCAGCGGCGTCTTCCTGGGCACCCCCGATTACTGTGCCCCCGAGCAGATCGCTGGCCGGCCCCCGGTCAGCGCCCGAAGCGATCAGTACTCCCTGGCATGCGTCGCCTTCCACATGCTCACCGGTACCGTGCAGTCACCTGCCCCGCCCTCAGCGGCGGCCGTCCATGAGCACCCGCCGACCGAGGCCGCGCCACGTGTCCCGGTGGCCGTCCGCCGCGGCGCGCTTCCTGCGGAGACGATCGCGGATACCCGCACGGTAGGCATCACGGCCGCGGGCACCTCCCCTGGCGCCGCTGGCACGAGGCCAGCCAGGCCCGCGCGCAGACGCAGGACGGTCATGGTCGCGGCGGCGGTCGCGGCGCTGATCGTCGTTGCCGTCGCCGCCTGGGCGGGACTCGCGCTGCCGGGTTCCTCGCCTGCCATCGCGGCGACAGTCGGCAACCAGAAGATCACCGTGGCCTCGCTGGACTCCCTGGTGACTAACCTGAAGACGGCCGCCAAACCGTACGCAGGCAAGATCACCCTGACCTCTGCCGAGATGCCCAGGGTGGTGCTGACGTGGCTGATCAAGTTCCAGATCGGGGATCAGATGGCCGCCGCGGCCGGCGTCTCGGTCACGCAAGCGCAGGTTCGGGCGGGCATCGCGGACATCAACGCGGAGGCCGCTTCGGCCGCTTCGGCGGAGGGCCTCAGCAGCGCCGAGGCGGTGCTGGTCAACGTCGGCGTCACGCCGCAGATGCTGCCAGACCTCGGCCGGTACCAAGCCCAGGAGCTGGCGATCGCCGAGAAGGGCAACGGCGGCAAGCTTGCCGACCACGACCGCGCAGAGCAACGCGGTGAGCGCGCTGCTCGCCAAGGACCAGTGCACCGCGGCGAAGTCGCTGGACATCTGGGTGAACCCGCAGTACGGCCGGTTCGACTACGCCAGTGACACGTTCGCGGTCGTCGCGCCGTCCCCGGCGTCCACCGAGGGCCTCGTCCCAGCCTGCTGAAGTGGCCCGTCCCCGGCCAGGTCGGCGCAGACAGCGCCTATATGTTCGTGCCGGGCCGGACCACCGACACGAACAGGTACGTGTGGTGCTTGAGCGTGCACACGGGCAGGCTGAAGAACGTGACGTCCGAGCCGTTCTCGTTCGGCGGGTAGACCCGCAGGAGGCTCGCGTACGCCGGCTTGCAGCCGGAAGTGTCGACCTCCGCGGCCCCGTAGCCGAACAGCACGTGCGCGGTACCGCCCGCCGGGATCGTCACCCAGGCCGCCTTGTACACCGGACTGCGCCCGGCGGCGTCGCCGAGCTGGTTCAAGTTGATGCCGGTGGCCGAGACACCCGGGTAGCCGAAGGTGCGGCACGCGTGGCTGCTTGTGTTGGTGAACTCCAGGGCGTAGTAGTAGGTGCCGGCCGCGCCGCTGAGGGAGCTGACGTTCACCCAGACCCCGAGGTTGCCGGCGGTGCAGGC
>JASHPP010000059.1 GCA_030038035.1 Trebonia sp. | reverse complement strand
GGGGATGGGGTGGCGGGTGCGGGCGCGGCGGAAGCTGTCGGGCTTGCGGTAGCCGAGGTAGGTCGCGGCGGCGGTGATGCCGACGATCAGGCCGGCATCGCGGTCCGGGACATCGGGCGGGACATCGGGCGGTGTCTGCTCTGGCCAGGGGGGTGGTGTCTGCGTCGGGACATCCGGCGGGACATCGGGGCGGGGGCCGGTGCCGCCGGGGAGGCGGACCAGGGTGGCGCCGGCGAGCTCGCGGCCCTGGTCGATGACGTGGCCGGTGATCCACGGGGCGGGCCGCATGGCGGTGAACCAGGGCGGCGGGGGCGGGCCGGTCAGGGCGTAGCGGCGGCGTTCCCCGGCGGGCATCCAGGCGATCTGGGCGTGGTGGATCAGCTCGTCGGCCTCGCCGATGCCGACCGCGCCGCGTCCCTTGATCCGGGTGTCCGAGGTCGAGCTGACCGCCAAGCACGCCGACCGCACCGCCGCCATCATGGCCGGCCTGACCGCCCCGTCCGGGTACACCCACGTCTACTACCTGACCGCCCCCGCCGCACGCGGCGTCGTGGCCCGCTGCGCCGCCGCGCTGCCCGGCGACGCCCCCGCCCGGCTGACCGTCTGGGACCTGCCCCCGACCGCCCGCACCCCCGATACGTGACCGGAAAGGCCCAGTCCGTCCCCAAAGCCAGGACGGTCCCGGCGAAACCCCAGGCCAAGCGCCCGCCACCAGTCAGCGGAGTCAGGCCAGAGTCAGGAACACCCGTCTGATAAAACGGACATTAGTGCCTAAACTGGGACCGGACAGATCCCGGACAGCAGAAGACTCGATTTTCGAATAATTGGTTTGACATGTCTGTATGATCCCTGTCGGGCAATTGTACAGGACCGCCGAAACCACTTGACTAATGTTGTCCTTGCTGCCCAGGTAGGCGTTGTACATGCGCGCCGGGTGCGGGGTGGTCGTGTCGATGTCCGACAGCGCGAAACCGGATCCCATCGAATTCTTCCCGTCCGTCACGAACTCTCCGTACCATCGTCGGCCGGGTGCCGACACCTGTGAAGATGACGAACACGGGCACAGGCGGACACTGGGGCCAAAGGCGCCGGGAAGCTGGGGTTAGCTAAGAGCAGCGCTTAACGGCCTAACTATCCCGAACTGCACGTCCGGCGGAGCCGTTGCGATTGGTATTCCATGCCGGTGATGGCGCTCAGGGTCCGCTCGGCCGGCACCAGGACAATGCTCATCCGAAGTACTTTCTCGATCTTGGTGTCTGGAGCAGCACGGTTCACCGTCACCCGGCAGGATCATGACGCTGGGCGGGGCATCCCCCGGCATCGCCAGCGTTTCGCCCAGCGCCGGAACCGCTGCGCGGAAGGCAGCGTTAGCGGCCCGGCGGTGGTTTTGACGGTCCTCCATAAGCTGAAACTGAGCAAAGGTAGCGGGCGCAGCCTCTGACAGGTTGTCAGGGTGTCAGGGCTGCGTGGACCGATTGAGAGCGAGGCGGCGCATGAGCTGGCTCGACACGTTTGCTGTCGCGAACCTGATCGGTATCGGCACCAACTTGGACAACACCGGCGAGGGAGCCGCCTGGGGCACCGCCAGGATCAGGTTCCCGCACCGGATCAACGCCCTCGTCAATCTCATCGGCCTGGGCGCTGTGCTGCTGGGCACCTATGCGGGAAGCTTCGCCGCCCGCTACCTGCCTGGGTCGGTAACCGACTGGGCGGCTTGCATCGTGCTGGTCACTCTGGGGTTGTCGTATTGGTACAGCATGTACCTGCATCCGCGGCTCTCTCACAGGGAACCGCGACTAGTAGCCCGCGCGGTCGAACTGAGATGGGGCAAGGACGGCCTCGGCTGGCAGCAGGGCGTGGCTATCGGGGTGGGGCTGGCGTTCACCAACGTGGTCGGGGGTTTCGGGGCAAGCGTGTCCCACACGCTCCCGCTGTGGTCGGCGGTCGTGTCAATCGAGGTTTGGGGATACCTGACGATCTGGCTCGGTAACGTTCTCGGGCGGTACGCGGTGGCGCCTCTTCTCGGCCGTTACTCCTCGCTGGTCGGCGGTGCCGCCTTGATCGGCGTCGGCATCTACGTAGGAGTAGCGCACTGACGGGCTAGCCCGTGGCCGCGGCGGCCCGGTGTGCGGCGAGCAGCCCAGGGAAGGCGCGATGCAGCGCCGTCCGCCAGTCGCCGATCGGCGGGATGCCCGGCCCGGCCCAGGCGCCGTGACCGAGCACGCTGTAGGCGGGCCGCGGCGCTGGCCGGGGCATCGCGCTCGTCGGCACCGGCCTTACCCGGGCCTGATCGGCACCGAGCAGGCCGAAGACCTCGCGGGCCAGGCCGAACCAGGTGGTCTGCCCGCCGCTCGTGGCGTGGTAGATGCCCGGCGCGGCCGCAGCCTGGACCAGCGCTATGATCTGCCCGGCCACGTCGGCCGTCCAGGTGGGCTGGCCGTGCTGGTCGTCCACCACGTCGACGGCCGGCCGCTGCTCCGCCAGCCTGATCATGGTGCGGACGAAGCTGGGCCCGTGCGCGCCGTACAGCCAGGCCGTCCTGACCACGTAGCCCGCCTCGGGCAGGGCGCCGAGCACGGCCCGCTCCCCGGCCAGCTTGGTGCGCCCGTAGGCGGTGCGCGGCGCGGGCACGTCGTCCTCGGCATACGGCCGGCCGGCGTCGCCGGCGAAGACGTAGTCGGTGGAGACCTGGACCAGCCGTGCGCCGGTCCGCGCGCAGGCCGCGGCCAGGTTGGCCGGGCCGCCGCAGTTGACGGCCAGCGCCTGCTCCTCCGTGGCCTCGGCATCATCGACGGCGGTCCAGGCCGCACAGTTGACGACCACGGTCGGCCGGGCACGGGCAACCGCGTCGGTGACCGCGGCGGCGTCGGTCACGTCGAGCCCGGCACGGTCCAGGCCCGTCACGGCCTCGCCGCTGGCGGTCAGCGCGGCGACCAGGTCGGTGCCGAGCATGCCGCCCGCCCCGGTAACCAGCCAGGCCGTCATGGCGTCCGGCCGGATCCTGCGGAGGCGGGATAGGAAGTGGGCGAAGCGGACGCGGCGGGCACGGGAGAGGAGGCGGCGGGAGTGGATCCAGCATGAGCAGGAGCAGTTGCGTGGGCCGCGTCACGCCGCTTGAGCGGCTCCCACCAGGCCCGGTGCTCGGCGTACCAGCGGACCGTATCGTCCAGGCCCTGACGGAACGGGATCCTCGGCGCGTACCCCATCGCGCGCAGCGCGCCGTCGTCGAGGGAGTAGCGCCGGTCGTGGCCCTTGCGGTCGGTCACCCGGGTGACCATGTCCCATCCCGCGCCGCAGCACTCAAGCAGCGCGGCGGTCAGCTCCAGGTTGGTCATCTCGGCGTCGCCGTTGATGTGATAGGTCCCCCCTGGGCGGCCCTGCTCCAGCACAAGCTGGATCCCGCGGCAGTGGTCATCGACATGGATCCAGCCGCGAACGTTGCCGCCGTCGCCGTAGAGCGGGACCTGCTTGCCGTCGAGCAGGTTGGTCACGAACAGCGGGATGACCTTTTCCGGGTACTGGTAGGGGCCGTAGTTGTTGCAGCACCGGGTGATGGACACGTCCAGGCCGTGGGTCCTGGCGTAGGCGAGCGCCATGAGGTCGCCGCCCGCCTTGGCGGCCGCGTAGGGCGAGTTCGGGCTGAGCGGGGCATCCTCGGACCACGAACCCGCGGCGATCGACCCGTAGACCTCATCGGTGGACACGTGCACGATCCGCGGGATCCCGGCGCGCATGCACGCGTCGAGCAGGACCTGCACGCCGGTCACGTTGGAGGTCACGAACTCCGCCGCCCCGGCGATCGACCGGTCCACGTGCGTCTCCGCGGCGAAGTTGACGACGGCGTCATGACCGGGCAGCAGTTCCGCCAGCAGCCGCGCGTCGCAGATGTTCCCCGTGACGAAGGTCAGCCGCGGGCTGGCGGATACCGGGGCGAGGTTGGCAGGGTTGCCCGCGTAGGTGAGGGCGTCAAGCACGGTGACGCTGGCGTCTTCGTAGCCGGGATAGCCGCCGGCGAGCAGCGTGCGCGCGTAGTGCGAGCCGATGAACCCGGCTCCTCCGGTCACCAGGACTTTCATGAGCTGATCTGCACCTTGCTGTGGTCGCCGAGCACAAGCCGGTGCACCTGCGGCACCCGCGGCGCCGGGGTGACTTCCGCGTTGTGCCCGATCAGGGACGCCTGGATGCGCCGGACGCCGCGGACGGACGCGCCGCGCAGCAGGATCGAGTACTCGATCTCGCTGTCGTCGATCAGGCAGTCCGCCCCGATCGCGGTATACGGGCCGATATACGACCCGGTCACCTTCGTGCCCGCGCCGATGATCGCGGGGCCGACGATGCGGGAGCCCGACACCTGGGCGCCGGGCTCGACCACGACCCGCCCGATGATCTCGCAATCGCGCTCGACGACGCCGTCGTCCCGCGGCTCGATCGTCTCAAGCACCAGCCGGTTGACCTCGAGCATGTCGGTGACGTTTCCTGTGTCTTTCCAGTACCCGGTGATCGTCGTGGAGCGCACGGCCTTGCCGTTGTCGATGAGCCACTGGATCGCTTCCGTGATCTCAAGTTCGCCGCGCCACGAGGGCTTGAGCTGGCGCACGGCTTCGTGGACCGCGGGCGTGAACATGTACACGCCGACGAGGGCCAGGTCGCTCTTCGGCTGCCTGGGCTTCTCCTCGAGCCCGATCACCTGCCCGCTCTGGTCGAGCTGCGCTACCCCGAACTCGCTCGGGTCCGGCACCCTGGTGAGCATGATCTGCGCGTCCGGCCGCGTGGCGGCGAACTCTCCCACCAGCGCGGTGATGCCCCCGACGATGAAGTTGTCACCCAGGTACATCACGAAGTCCTCGTCTTCGAGGAAGTCCCTGGCCACAAGCACCGCGTGCGCGAGTCCGAGCGGCGCCTGCTGGCGGATGTACGTGACGCGGATTCCGAACCCCGACCCGTCGCCGACCGCGGCCTCGATCGCGGCCGCGGTGTCCCCGACCACGAGCCCGACGTCGTGGATCCCGGCACCGGCGATCGCCTCAAGGCCATAGAACAGCACCGGCTTGTTCGCCACCGGCAGCAGCTGCTTGGCGGAGGTGTGGGTAATCGGGCGCAGCCGCGTCCCGGTGCCTCCGGCTAGGACCAACGCTTTCACAACTGACAAGGTAGTGCCTTCCCCGGGGGTTTACGGCAGTATGGGCAGGACCTTCCGCAGCAGGTTCGTCCGGTAAACGAGGACGAGCCAGCCGGCCACCCGGTACGTGTGCGCAGGCTTGCCGAAGAACTGCTCGAACGCGGTCGCCGGGTAGCGGCCCTTGACGTCGGCCACCGCGAACGTCGCGTCGTACCTGGCCGGGTTGTACCACAAGGCGTTGTCCTCCCAGCCGGGAATGTTGATGTTCCACCCGGGAGCGTTGACGTGCTTGTGCAGGTCGACGGCGCGTATCTGCACCCTGTTCCCGGACTGCAGCGTGGTGACCGACGCGTCCCAGTACCCGGCCACGCCGTACCTGAGGCCGTGTGCTTCCAGCCAGCTTGCCAGCGGCGCGGTGGCCGGCGACAGCGGGGGCTGCGTGGCCGCGGTCGCCAGCGGGAGCAGCGCGACGAGCCCTGTCGCGGCCGCCGCCACGCCGGCGCGCAGGCGGGAGGTGATCCGCGCGGGCACGCACGCCCGCGCCGCGAGCACCGCGCCGCACGGCAGCGTCGCGGCGAGCTCACGGAAATTGACGGGCAGCACCAGCACGGAGATCAGGTACGTGCCGACGTTGAGCACGATCACGGCGGCGAGCAGCTGCTCGGCCCGGCTCGCCCTGCGCCAGGTCCAGGCCACCCGCCCGAGGCCGGCGATCGCGGCCACCAGGCAGACCAGCGCGAAAACGGCGCCCGCGGTGCCCAGCTTGGTGGTCGGCCCGCCGACCGTGCCGAACAACACGCGCACGTTCTGCCAGGTTACCGACGCGTGCTGGGCCCACAGCCGCGGCGACGACAGCCGTGTCCGCGGCTGGACCATGATGAACCCGCCCAGCTTGGCCATCATCGCGCGCAGCGCGGATTCCAGCGGCACGGACACCGCCGCGGCCAGGGCGCTCGCGGCGTCGCCCGAGCGCAGTTTCCTGCTGGCCAGCACCCGGTAGCCGCAGACGACCACGACGGCGGGGACCGCCACGTAGCGAACTGTGAGGTCGCTCAGCTGCCCGGCGCACAGGATCACGCACAGCAGCGGCGCGGTGAACCACCGGTCAGGCGCACGGTCGATCAGCAGGACGGGCACGAGGATGAAGACCGTGGTCCCGACGTGATCGGGTTCCTCGAGCAGCAGCCACACGGTCGCGGTCGTCAGCAGCGGCGCGGCGAGGATGGCGATCACCACCGCCGCGCGCACCGCCCTGGCGGGCCCGCGGCTCCCGGTCACGGCGACGGCCACGGCGCAGCCGGCGACGATCAGGTACACGAGCGCGGAGGAAAGGTGGGCGGCCGCGTCACCGAATCCGGCCAGCAGCTGGATGATCCCGTTCAGCGGCAGTTCGAAGGCGTAGAACGTCGCGTCTCCGAGGTGCCAGCCGTGCAGCAGGAGATGACCGTGTATGAGGTCCCAGGCTTGCAGGGCGCTGTTGGCGCCGTCTGAGCTGATCCGCGCCCCGAACGAGATCCGCGCGACGAACGCGTACAGCGCCAGGGCGGCGACGGCCCACGCCGCCGCGGCCCCCCAGCGGCGCGCCGCGGGGTGCGCCCGCGCGCGCTCCGGGCGCCCGGCTTGCCCGGCTTGCCCGGCTTGCCCGGCCTGGCCGGCGGGCGGCGCCCCCTGGGCGGTCATCAGCTCAGGGCTGTCGTGGCGCCGCTCGCCGGAGTGCATGCGCTGCTCTCCTTCTCGCGATTCTCAGGAACTGTGGCGGAAATCCTCAGAACCGTCATATGCAAACTCCCAGTGCTCCGCACAGACACGACGGATTTTACCCGCGCCGCGTCCCGCCGCAGGGCGGCTGCCAGCAGCGACGTGACTAAAGCATTCCTGAAGATTCGCGGCGGCCTGGCCGCCGCGCTTCGAAGATACGGCAATCGCCCTATCCACAAGTCCATATACTGCGTTCGTGATAAATTCCCGCCGGATAAGCGTCGTGCTACCCGCCTATAACGCGGCGTCGACCCTTTCGCGCACGGTGGCGGAGCTTGACCGCGACCTCATTGACGAGGTGGTGCTCGTCGACGACGCGAGCAGCGACCGGACTGTCGCGCTCGCCCGTGAACTCGGCCTGGTGCCGATCTGCCACGAGCGCAACAAGGGATACGGGGGGAACCAGAAGACGTGCTACCGGCGGGCACTCGAACTCGGCGCCGACGTCGTCGTCATGGTGCACCCCGACTACCAGTACTCGCCACGGCTCGTTCCCGCGATGGCGTCGATGATCGCCTACGGCGAGTACGACATGGTGCTCGGATCCCGCATCCTCGCGCAGAACTCCGTCGCCCGCGGCATGCCCCGCTACAAGTACGTCTCGAACAGGTGCCTGACGTTCGTGGAGAACATCGCGCTTCGCCAGAAGCTGTCGGAGTACCACACCGGCCTGCGCGCCTTCAGCGCCCCGCTGCTCAACAGCCTGCCGATCGAGCGCAACTCCGACGATTTCGTCTTCGACAACCAGATCATCGCCCAGGCCGTCACGGCAGGCGCCCGGATCGGCGAAGTCTCGTGCCCGACCCGCTACGCGACCGACTCGTCGTCGATCAACCTGACCAGGAGCATCCGCTACGGCCTCGGCGTGCTGCGCACCTGCGTAGACTACCGGCTCAGCCAGCACGGCCTCCGGCGCCGCGACTACCTCGACTTCGAGGTGGAACAACTGCCTGCCCCGGTGGCCCGCGGGCAGGCGGCGGACCCGGGTCGGCGGGCGACCCCGTAAGTTAGCTGCTGGGACCTCGGCCCTGGAGGGGAGTGACGGCGAATGCCGAAGTCACTTGACCTGGAAGCCCGGGTCGCTCCGGAACATCCGGGAAGGAGGCATCGGTTGACCGCGGGAAGCCTGCTGCTTGTGCTGTTCGCCGTGATCGCCGCGGCCAGCGGGCAGCTCATGCTCAAGCACGGCATGCAACTCGCCACCGCCCGGGCGCGCGGCTCGGGCGGGTCGCTCGTGGTGGCCGCGGCGACCACGCCCTGGGTACTGCTCGGGCTCGTGGTGTTCGCGGTCTCCGCCGTCGCGTGGCTCGGCGCGCTGTCCCGGCTTCCGCTGAGCGTCGCCTATCCGTTCAACGCGCTCGGCTACATCGTGATCCTGATCGCCAGCATCCTCGTCCTGCACGAGCGAGCCAACCTGCTGACCTGGGCAGGCTCGCTGCTGGTCGTGTCGGGACTGGTCATCGTGGTGCTGTCCAAACCGTAGTCCGCCGCCCTGGCCAGGGCGGCGGACCGATGAGTCAAGGGGCTGATCCATTTGTCATCCGCAGAACCGGCTGTGCGCCCTGCGTCGGGCGCGAGCCGAGGGGATTCGCCACGGCAGGTCGCCGCCGCGGTGGCGTATTCGCGGACCGCGGCACCCGCCGCGACCGAGTGCGCCTGGTGCGGGCGCCGCTTCGGCGGCGATGACGAGCACCGGCCCGGGCGGATCCTGTGTGCGCGGTGCGGCGTGGCCACGACCTCGCCATGGCCAAGCGAGCAGCAGCTGGCGCAGGCGTACGCGCTCTGGTACCGCCCCGCGGCGGGACGGTTCTCCGGCCTGGGCGACAAGGTGCTCAAGCACACCCGGTCCACCCTCGCCAGCCGCCTGCACCGGGTGCTGCCGGAAGGGCCCGTCCTTGACGTGGGAGCCGGCGACGGGACGCTCGTCGGGGCCTTCCGCCGGCATGGCCGGGAGGCGGTGGGCGTCGATCCCTACGCGTCCGGGTCCCACCCGCACGTGCGCGACGTCGAGCTTGAGGACATGACCGGCGCCTGGTCCGCTGTCGTCTTCTGGCACTCACTTGAGCACCTGCGCCAGCCGGTCCGGGCACTGCGGCACGCGGCGGATCTCGTCGTCCCCGGCGGGGTGCTCGTCGTCGCCGTGCCCAACGCGACGAGCCTGCAGGCCCGGGTGTTCGGCGACCGCTGGCTCGCGCTCGACCTGCCCCGCCACCTGGTCCACATCAGCCCCCAGGCGCTGCTGTCCCAGCTCGCGGCCCTGGGGTTCCGGGTCGAGCGGGTAAGCTACCTGCGCGGCGGTCAGGTGCTGTTCGGCTGGCTGCACGGTCTGGTGGGCCGGCTTCCCGGCCACCCCGATCTCTACGACGCCATCCGCCGCAGCGCGGCGCGCCAGGCGCCGCAGAGCCCCGCCTTCCGCCTGTATGCGCTTGCGGCGGCCGCGGCCGTGCTTCCCGTGGCCCTGGTCGGGTCCGCCATCGAGGTGGCGGCACGGTCCGGCGGCACGATCTACGTCGAGGCCCGCCGGGACACGGACGCGGTGATCGGCTAGCCGCCACGGGCGGGTCAGGTAATCTTGCGCCAGGCACGGGGCGGTAGCTCAGCCGGTCAGAGCAGCGGACTCATAATCCGCCGGTCCTGGGTTCGATCCCCAGCCGCCCCACCGGCAGTTTTCTGTGCATCTCCCAGGATCCGTGGACCGGTTCGCAGACCGGCGATCCGGTTCAGGAAGACGTGCAAGACGAAGCTCGAGGCGCAGTGGACCTGCCTGTGACGGGCGGTGAACCGTCCCGGGGGGCGACGCGTTACCAGGGGTATCCAGAGCCTCGCGGTAAGGGGGCGGCGACGATGAAGATCCGCCACTGGGTGATGGGCTTGGTCTCGCTCGCCGTGTTCGTGGCAGGGGGCGAACTCATCTCTGCGGCATACAGTTACCGCGGCGGTACGGAGGTGCAGGTCCATCCGGTCTGGGTCGACGTCGGGGGCTGCATGGTCATCGCCGCCGTGGTGCCTCTCATCGGCGTGGGCATGAAGATCGCCAAGGCGATGCCGAAGACGGCGCCGCGCCAGCAGCCGCAGGAGCCTCCGGGGCAGCCGTCACCGGACCTGACGCACCGGCAGCTGGCGGAGTTCGTGTCCAGGTGGATGACTGAGCGACAGGTGAACGGCGCATTCAAGGACGCCAGGCTCCGCTGAGCCCCGGGGACGCCAAGCCTGCCGCATAGCGGCGCTGACGAGAAGCTTCTGTGGCTGCTTGGATTAGCCGATCCAGGCACCCGGATGAAACCACGCGTTCGGTGACGGGTTCCCAGTGTCAATCACCCGCGACCTCGCGGTAGGCCGCTTGGACGATCTCGGCGGCTTCCCTAACCGCCTGGTCCCGCACAGCGGGGTCAGGGTCGGCGAGGGCTCGTTCGGCAGCGTGGAGCCGGGCGGCGACCGAGGGTCGCCGCCCGATGGCGATGGCAGCGCCCCAGCGCTGGTAGAAGTGGCGGATGGGGAAGACACTGTCCTCGTCCCCCGCCTGGGTGAAGGCGTCCTGGATTTCCTGGAAGAACTCCGGCAGCCGGGACGGCGCGACCGCGGCGATCGCCTGTCGCAGGGCGGGGAGCGACAGGGCGGGCATGGGAATCAGCGGCTCGTCACCCTGCGGGTACTCAGCAGTCATCCCAGCCCGCCTCCTCTCACGCCCGGCAACAGAATAACCGCGCCAGGCCTCGAGGCGGAGTCCGGCTACTCCAGCAGCGCACGCCGGGCAAGAGCGCCCCAGCCCAGTAGGCGAAGCGCGGCTAACCAGGGCCAGCGCCTGTTTGCACCCGGGAGGGCTTGGGAACCGTGGGGAAGTGGCTGTCGCTGACCGCCAACTTGCGGTTCAGGAGGCAGCGTGGGGGCAATGGTTTTTACGCGCCAGGTGTCCTAAACGGAGCTACCTGGTCTCGGGGGAGGCAGCATGACATCGCTAGCTGAGCGCGCGAGTGACAAATCCGGACAGATGGGACGAGGCGCCGAGAGCGGCACAATGACCGTCGGGGATTTCCTGCTCCGCCGGCTTCAGGAGGCAGGCGTCGGCCACCTGTTCGGTGTTCCGGGTGACTTCAACCTCGAGCTGCTGCAGCAGAACGAGGACGGCGGCTACCTGAGGTGGGTCGGCACGTGCAGTGAGCTGAACGCGTCCTACGCGGCGGATGGTTACGCGCGGCTCGCTGGCATGGGCGCCGTGACCGTGACGAATGCCGTCGGTGCCCTGAGCGCGATCAACGGGATCGCCGGCGCCTACGCGGAGCATGTCCCGGTGATCTTGATCGCCGGGTCGATACCGCTGAGGTCGATCGAGCGGGGCCTGGGGATGCACCACACGACGGGCGACGGGACGTGGGACCGCTTCCTCGGCGCCTTCGCGCAGGTGACCGCCGCGCAGGCCAGGCTGACCCCGTCCAACGCGGCCACGGAGATCGACCGGCTGATCCTGACCGCCTGGCGGGA
>JASHPP010000058.1 GCA_030038035.1 Trebonia sp. | reverse complement strand
AGGCAGGGGATGACGCAGGCACCATTGCGTAACTTCGTGAACGGCAAGTACACCGACCCGCGGGACGGGAACTACAGCGACGTCGTCGACCCCAGCACCGGCGAGGCCTACGCCCAGGCGCCCGTCTCGTCGGCCGCCGACGTCGACGACGCCCTGCAGGCCGCCGCGGCCGCGTTCGAGACCTGGCGGGACTCCACGCCCGCCGAGCGCAGCCTGGCCATGCTGAAGTTCGCCGACGCGGTAGATGCCCGGGCGGAGCAGATCACCCAGGTCGAGTGCAAGAACACCGGCAAGCCGGTGGCGCTCACCCTGTCGGAGGAGCTGCCCCCGTCGGTGGACCAGCTGCGGTTCTTCGCCGGCACCGCGCGGGTACTCGAAGGCCGGTCCGCAGGCGAGTACATGAAGGACCACACCTCGATGATCCGGCGGGAGCCGATCGGCGTGTGCGCCCAGGTCACGCCCTGGAACTACCCGCTGATGATGGCGGTGTGGAAGATCGGCCCGGCGCTCGCCGCGGGCAACACGGTCGTGCTCAAGCCGTCCGACACCACGCCGGCCTCCACGCTCCTGCTGGCCGAAATCGCCAGCGAGTTCTTCCCGCCCGGCGTCTTCAACGTGGTCTGCGGCGACCGGGACACCGGCCGTGAGCTGGTCAGGAACAAGATCCCCTCGATGGTCTCGATCACCGGCAGCGTGCGTGCTGGCATCGAGGTCGCGCGCGCCGCCGCCGACGACCTCAAACGCGTCCACCTCGAGCTCGGCGGCAAGGCGCCGGTTGTCGTCTTCGACGACGCCAATGTCGCGGCCGCTGCCGAGGCGATCGCCGGGGCCGGCTACTTCAACGCGGGCCAGGACTGCACCGCGGCGACCCGCGTGCTGGCCGGGCCCGGCGTCTCCGCCGACCTGACCGCCGCGCTGGCCGAACAGGCCCGCGGCACCGTCACCGGCGGCCTTGACGTGGCAGACGCCTACTACGGCCCGCTGAACAACCCGAACCAGCTCGCCCGGGTCAGCGGATTCCTCGAGCGCGTCCCGTCGCACGCGACGGTCGAGGCCGGCGGCCGTGCGATCGCCGGCCCGGGGTACCTGTTCGAGCCGACGGTCGTATCCGGGCTGCGGCAGGACGACGAGATGATCCAGGACGAGATCTTCGGCCCGGTCATCACCGTGCAGCGGTTCAGCGACGAGGCGGAGGCGCTGAGCTGGGCCAACGGGGTCCGCTACGGGCTGGCATCCAGCGTCTGGACCAGGGACCACGGCCGCGCGATGCGGATGGCGCGCGGCCTGGACTTCGGCGCGGTGTGGATCAACACCCACATCCCGATCGTCGCCGAGATGCCGCACGGCGGCTTCAAGCACTCGGGATATGGCAAGGACCTGTCGATGTACGGCTTCGAGGACTACACCCGCATCAAGCACGTGATGAGCTACATCGGCGCCTGACAAGCAAAGACATTCATTGATCCAGAACGGGCGGTGGCGTCTCCCACGCGAGCACGCCACCGTTCGGATGACCGGCCCTCTCGCGGCTGCACAGTCCCTCCCGCGACCTCCCGCGGCCACGCGACGGGGGCCAAAGCGGGCGGCCCCCACTCACGCTTCCGATTGCCCCTAAACGAGTTCGTCGAAGCCGCCCTGCCGGACTCCCTCGACGAACGCCTGCCATTGGCCCCGGCTGTACGACAACACCGGACCATCCGGGCACTGTGTGTCACCAACGACGATCATGCCCGCGTGCGGCGCGACTTGGACGCAATTGCCAATATCACATCTTGTGGCGACCCGCCAGGACAACTCGCCCAGCGTCGATGGAATGACTGACGGCATCGTCCTCCCTTCTGATTATTCGTGACCTATTCTGACTTATGGGATTGTTGCATGCTCTTGATTTCGCCGATGAGGCTCAGTGAATCACGCGGGCTTAGCGCGGCGTCACGCAGGTACTCGATTGCCTCACGATATCGCTCGATCTCCGCGCGCCGCTCCTGGTACCTGTTGCTGAACAGGCCTTCTACGAACACCACGGGCGGCTGAGGCGAACCGCTGCCGAACTCCAGCAAGACGAAGTTGCTATCGGCGCTGGCATATACACCGACGTCGAACGGGATGACCTGAATGGCCGCCTTTTCCGCGGCTGCGAGTTCGAGGATCTTGCCGAGCTGCGCACCCATGACCTGCGCCCCGCCGACCGGGCGGCGAAGGATGGCCTCATCGAGCAGCGCCCGGTAACGCGGCGGGGTGCGCCGCGCGAACAGCTCCTGCCGCCGCAGCCGTGCCTCCACCCGTTGATCGAGGACGGCAGGGTCAATCCTGCGTTCAACGCTCTTGATCGTGGCTCGCGCGTACTCGGCGGTTTGCAGCAGGGCGGGTACCACGTACATCGAGTAGGCAGTGATCGCGCTGGCTTCCTGCTCCAGCCCCAGATACGGGGAGAGCAAAGGTTCGTCGTACTGGCTCCACCAGCCGGGCTCGCGCGCCTGGCCGGCCAGGGCGACGAGCTCCTCCACGCGCTCTGCGTCAGTGATGCCGTAAATCGCGCACAGCTCGCGCACGTCCCGCAGGCTGGCTCGGCGCGCCCCCGTCTCCATCCGGCTGATTTTCGCGGCCGAGCAACCCATGCGGGTCCCGGCTTCCTCGACGGTCAGGGCAACGGAATTGCGTAGCTCGCGCAGACGTATTCCCAGCTCACGCTGGCGTACCGTCGGGTTCGCGCCGAGGACTGCCTGCTTGCTAGAGCCACGGGCGGACCGGACGCTAGGCGCTTGCTGCTGGCTATCGCCTTCGGCATTTGCCACAGACTTCCTCCTGGGCCTGCGGGCGCATTAACGGCCGGGCGGTTGCTTCTGGCTTTCGCCTTTGGCATTTGCCACGACATATGACTATAGCGGCCGTCCGCGTGCCCTTGCGGTGATCCAGTCAACGCGTCCGCGCAAACCTTGACATCAGCGTCACACAGAAACCCTCTGATCAGGAGAAACATGTCAAATGATCAGTCAAGGCGACACGGCGAGGAACGCCCCGCCATCGTGTCACCGGGTAGGACGGATCGTCGTGTCGCGGCTAATACTGGAACATTCCATGAAGCTATGAGACTCTTAGTCTCAAGGTGTCACCAAAACGACAGCCAGCGTGACAGGAAGTCAGGTGACACACGAAGTAAACGGGTGGCAGAGGTAAAAGAGTGGCGCGGGATGCAATTGACCAAATTTTTCTGAGGGTGAGACGCGGACCCCAGACCAGGTGACCCTGGGGTCGGCGGGGCCAATTGCCGCCCCGAAATAGAGCACGGCCGATGTGTCAGCATCGACCGTGCCAGGTCACTGACCGACCAGTCCGATGGAGGAGGGTCAGGTGATCACGATCATGCTACATCCACCCTGCCGAGGTAGGGAATCCCCCTCTCTTGGTAGGGAATGCGGCGGGTAGCCGCGGCGCCCGCTCACTGCTGTTCCGGCCTGGCCCTCCTTGACGGCGTTAGCCGTGAGGAGGAGGGATGTTTGCTGCTGCACAGGGGCCGGCCCAGAACCTGGAAACCATCAGGATTCTGGCCATGCTGACCGCTGCGGTCCTTGTCTTGTTCTGGCGCCAGGTGCTCAAGTTCGTGATTATCGCACTGGTAATGCTGGTGGTATCACTGCTGGTGGCCGGCGCTTTTGTTTTTCTTGACGGCATCCACTGACAACTAGCCTGCCGATTGGCAAACCGCACACGGTGCCGCGCTACGGGCACCCAGGCGCGGGCCTACCAGCCCAGTTCGCGCAGGCGCTGGTCGTCGATGCCGAAGTGGTGGCCAACCTCGTGGATGACGGTCCGCCTGATCTCGCCGGCGACTTGCTGCTCGGTCTGGCAGATCGCGCAGATCTCCTGCCGGTAGATGGTGATGCGGTCGGGCAGGACGCCTGAGTAGTTCGTGGTCCGGCTGGTAAGCGGCACGCCCTGGTAGAGCCCGAGCAGTCCGGGCGGTCCTGGGGAGTGCTGGACCGTGACGGCGACGTTGCTCATCATCCGGCCGAGTTCTTCTGGCAGCCCATCGAGCGCGGTGCCCACCATCTCTTCGAAGAGCTCCGGTTCGACGTCGATCACCAGCACATTGTCCACCGGGCCCGCCTCATGCGGCTGTCCCGTCGGCGGGTTCGCAGGCGTTATTGGTGGCGGGGCCC
>JASHPP010000492.1 GCA_030038035.1 Trebonia sp. | reverse complement strand
ATCCCGCGCCCGCCGTCGATCAGGGACTTCTTCGCCTTCGAGCAGCACGTGGCGACGGCGCGGGCGAACCGCGGCGCCGTCGTGCCGAAGGAGTGGTACGAGTTCCCCGTGTTCTACTTCGCCAACCCGGCCGCGGTGTTCGGCCCCGACGACGACATCACGTACCCGGAGGGCACCCGGGCGCTGGACTACGAGCTCGAGGTAGCCGCGGTCATCGGCGGGGACGGACAGATCGCCGGCTTCACCGCCATGAACGACTGGTCGGCCCGTGACGTCCAGCGCAAGGAGATGGCCGTCGGGCTCGGCCCGGCGAAGGCCAAGGACTTCGCGACGAGCATGGGCCCGGTGCTCGTCACCCCGGACGAGTTCGACGGGACCCACGCCGTCATGACGGCCAAGGTCAACGGCGAGGAACGATCCCGCGGCAACCTCGCCGACATCTACTACTCGTGGCCCGAGATCCTGGCCCAGGCCGCCCGCAACACGCGGCTCTACCCCGGCGACGTGATCGGCTCGGGCACGGTCGGCACCGGCAGCATCCTTGAGCACAACGACGGCCGCTGGCTGACCCCAGGCGATGTGGTGGAGCTGGAGATCGAGGGCATCGGCATCCTGCGCAACCGTGTCATCTGAAATCGCTCTCATGAATCACAAGACGCGTGTATCACCAGGCGGGCCCTCGCCGATCTGAAGAGTGCGGCTGACGTGCGTGCCCCCGAGCTCACGTCAGCCGTCGCCGGGCTTCGTCCGGCGGCTGGTCGCGACCCTGCGCATGGCGTCCGCCGGTCACCACCACCAGGATCTGCTGGAAGCGGAGACCGCGGGCGCAGCAGTGGTCCCTCAGGCAGCCGGAGTTCCTGCACGGCCTTGACCAGATCCGCTCCCGGATGAGCGCCCCTCTCTGACAATCAAAGTCAGGGGTTTCGAAATAGCCTTGGAGTAAACCTTTTGCACATGGGGGTGCAAAAGGTCTTCTGGTTATGTCCCACATCTCGTCAAGGTCGCGTTCTGGCAATACGGCAGCCGCCATCTGGCTCTTGGCCTGCTACGACACGTACACCTGACCCATCGCCTCCGCCCCGGCCCGTTCCCGTCCGTCACGCCAGCCCCTCCCGCTGGCCTCGCACGCGCCGGCCGGGATAACGGGAAAGAAAAGGCCACCCCTGACCGGTCCTTTCTTTCCCGATGATCGGCCTGTCCGGAATGTCCGGTTGCGGGATTCCGGCATACCGGGCATATCGCATCGCCGGGCGCGGCCGGCATGGGCGCGGATATTCTGGTTCAAGAGCTAGGCTGAGGCGGGCTCGCGGCGATCGCCGCAGGCGTCTGGGTCAGGTCTCGATGATCTCGTATTGGTCCCGGGTGAGGATGCCCTGGACGAAGTCGCCGTCGCTGTCCGCGGTTTGCGGTGCGAAGGCGAACTCGGCCAGGCAGCTCCCGTCGGACCTGGCTTCGAGGACCGTTCCCTTCATTCCGGCCGGGATGGTCCTGTCGTCGAAGATGCTCTCCGCGTCAGCCGTCGTGCGGATCAGGCCGTATTCCCTTGCTGCTGTCAACGTTCAGTCTCCTTGCCGCGATGAGGCAGCACCCATACTGTTGTGAGCCGGGGAACGCTGAGGCCTGACCGGTCTTCGATGAGCCAGCAGGTGACCAGGGTCGCGGGCCTGCCGTTCGGCCCGGTGAGATCGCTGAGAACCCTGTGCGACGGCCCATACGCCGTCTCCCGGGTTTCGGCTACTTTCCCGCGCGCCAGCAGCTCGTCGCAGATCAGTCCGCGCAGCTCCCGTGCCGCATCGCGGCGTCCCTCCGCGTTGTCCACATCGTAGCCGAGTGCACGCCAGCCATCCGCCTTCCCGTTGTTGCCTGGGTGACCTGGATTCAACGAATAATCGCTAAGCTTCCTGCCGTCGAGCTCAGCCAGCTGTACGTTCGGCAGGACGTCTCGGGCATCCGGCAGGTCCCGCACGCTCAGCGGAAGGTCGGCGTCCCGCGTCACCGGTGCAGCCTTGTCCTGACGCTCACCCTCGGTGCCGGTAGCGGCAAGAGAATCGCGGCCCTGATCACCCCGCGGCGTGGCGTCCCCAGGGCCGCGGGCAGCGTACTCGAACTCGACGCGCTGGCGATACGCAAGTGCGAGGCCGATCCGAGTTTCCGCATCCTGCACGATTGCGCGGCCTAGCTGGCGAGAGTCATCGGCGTGCCGCTCAGGGACATCCGCCCCGGAGTCTGCCCCGGTGCCGGTGCCGTCGTATGCGTCCCCGCCGTGAAATTCGCGCGTCGTCATCCCAGCGGATCCGGCGTCGCAGCTCTCAACATCAGGCACGGACGTCAGGCGGAGCCGGTTCGAATCCCGCCGGTAATGCTGGGGGATCCGTGCGGTGGCCGGATAGCGCTCAGGAGGGGTGCGACCCGTCGATCTCACCCCTCCTGAGCTGTAATTTCACTCAGCGATAGACGCTGAATTAGCTGCAGCCGCTGGTCGAGCCGCAGCCTTCGCAGACGTAGCAGCTGCCGGCCGGGCGCATCTTCGTGCCGCAGGTGAGGCACAGCGGCGCGTCGGCGGTGCGGCCCTGCTGGGCCTCGATCAGCTCCGCGGTGCTGTGCGGGCCGCCGCCCGGGCCGACCGCCGGGTGGGCGGCGCCTGCTGGCGTGGCGGCGGGCGCCGCCTGGACGGCGGGACGAGGTTCGCTCGACGCCGGCGACCCGGCCGGAGCGGCGGGGGGTCGCGGAGACGCCACGGACCGTTCGGGAGAAAAAGTGGTTTCCACCGCGGCCGACTGAGCCAGCTCGAGCGGATCCACATCGTCGGCCAGCGTCGCCGGGTCCTGGCCGGAGAGCTGCGCGGCGCGCTCGGCGGCGGACAGGATGCCCAGTTCGGCGCGCTGCTCGTAGGGCAGGTGGTCGAGCGCGAGGCGGCGGAAGATGTAGTCCATCACCGAGCTCGCGATCCGGATGTCCGGGTCGTCGGTCATGCCCGCCGGCTCGAACCGCATGTTGGTGAACTTCGCCACGTAGGACTCCAGCGGGATGCCGTACTGCAGCCCGACCGAGATCGCCATCGAGAACGCGTCCATCACGCCGGCCAGCGTCGAGCCCTGCTTGCCGAGCTTGAGGAACACCTCGCCCACCCCGTCGTCGGGGTAGGTGGAGGCGGTCATGTATCCCTCGGCGCCCGCGACGTCGAACCGGGTGACGGTCGCGGAGCGCTTCTTGGGCAGGCGCCTGCGGACCGGGCGGTGGTCGTGCGGCTCGGCCGCGCTCGGCGGCGCCTGGGCTTGCGGCGCGTCCGGGGCCTGGTCCTCCTTCTTCTTGGCGACGGAAAGCGGCTGGCCGACCTTGCAGTTGTCGCGGTAGATCGCCAGCGCCTTCAGGCCGAGCTTCCAGCCCTCGAAGTAGATCTTCTCGACTTCCTCGACTGTGGTCGACTCGGGTACGTTCACGGTCTTCGAGATTGACCCGCTGAGCATCGGCTGGACCGCGGCCATCATGAGGACATGCCCCATCGGGCTGATCGAGCGCTCGCCCATCGCGCAGTCGAACACCTCGTAGTGCTCGGGCTTGAGGCCCGGGGCGTTGACCACGTGGCCGTGCTCGGCGATGTACTCGGTGATGGCCTCGATCTGCTCGTGCTGGTAGCCGAGGTTTTTCAGGGCACGGGGCACGGTCTGGTTGACGATCTGCATGGACCCGCCGCCGACGAGCTTCTTGAACTTGACCAGCGCGAGATCGGGCTCGATGCCGGTGGTGTCACAGTCCATCATGAAGCCAATGGTGTTGTGACTGACCATGCCGTTCGCGACGTACGTGACGTTGTCTGGGACGGATAGGTCATAGGTCGGCTGGACGCCACCGTCCTCGTTGGCCGCGACCTTCTCGAAGAGGTAGTCGAGCGCCCGGCCGAGCCTGTGGTCGAGCGTTTCCTCGAAGATGCGGGTCGCGAGCATCCTGGGGACGCTGCCGGCGTTCTTGTTAAGTGACAGCGTGAGGGCGTTCCGCGATGGATGCCCGGCGGGAACCAGCTCGTTCCACACCTCACGCGGCACGAAGACGTGGTCCTTCTTCGCCGAGGCCCGCGGTTCGAGCTCGGCGATCAGGCTGTCCTTGCGCTGACCGATGAACCCGATCAGCTCCGCGAAGTTGAGCGCGTGATCGACGTTGCGCAGCCGCACCTGGTAGATGTCTCCACCCCAGCCACTTGTCGTCGTCCGCGTGGTCGTGGCCAGGCCCTTGGTCAGCAGCATCGTGCGGACCTCGGCGGCGAAGGACTCGTGCGCCGTTGACAAGCTCGGCACGCCCTCGAGGACCGTGCCGTCGGCCTCGAAGAGGCCACGGAGGAACGCGCTGTAGACCAGCGGGTCGTTCGCCTCGAGGATCGCCGCGGGGATCCGCGGGACCCAGCCCTTGCCGCTGTGATCCTCCGTCGGCAGGCTCTTGGCGAAGCCGGCCGCCTGCCACCACCGCGCCAGCCGGACGGACTGCAGGGTGAGCTCGCGGTACCCCCCTTGCTGGCTGACGACAGGCGCCAGGCCGAAGAGCTCCTTGGCGAGAACGCCGAGTCGCTCAGCCACGTCCAGGTCGGTGTCGGCGACGCACAGCCTGATGCCCTTGGCGTGCAGGCTGCCGTCACCCATGAAGTAGCCGACGACTTCGGCCAGCTCGGGCGTGACAGTGGCCGGGACGCGGACGTGCCGGTCTCCGGTGTAGTACGCCTGGTCCAGGACGGGCAGCGGAACGTCGCGTGGCCCGCCGACCAGCGTGCGCATCTGCAGTGGGAGCAAGTCACCTGGCGCGATGTCGGCCAGCCGCTTCCACTCCCATGCGCCCGTGTCCGAGTTGACCACCTTGACGCGGTGGGTGAGCGTGCCCTGGATCTTGTAGCCGCCTTCGGTCACGATCCGGCGGGTGGGCTCCTCGCCGTTGAGGAAGAACTTCGTCGCCCGGCGCGGCCCCTCATCGGTGGACACGGTGAGGTCGAGATCCTGCCAGCGGTCACCGTACACGTCGCCGATCTCACCAAGCCGGACCAGGCCGCGGTCGGTCGTGATGAGGTTGTCCGGGGTCAGGCAGCCGGTCGGCGCCAACAGGCTGGCCTGCGCGTTCCGGTAGCCGTTGGCTTCGCCGAGCGCGACGCATTCCGTCCAGGTCTCGTTCGCCAGGGCGAGGATCTCGCGATCGAACCTGCCGACCGGGCGGACCCTGGCGCTGGCGTCGGCGTGCATCCGCATGACCCGCTTGTGGGCTGAGGTGTTCCGCTCGTAGCCGTCGTAAGGGCCGACGACCCTGGCGAGCTCGGCGGACCGCTTGTAGGCGGAGGCGGTCATCAGCGACGTGATCGCGGCGGCGATCGCCCGGCCGCCCGCGGAGTCGTAGGCGTGGCCGGTGGCCATGAGCAGCGCGCCGAGGTTCGCGTACCCGATGCCGAGCTGGCGGTAGGCCCGGGTTGTCGCCCCGATCTTCTCTGTCGGGAAATCCGCGAACGTTATGGAGATATCCATCGCGGTAATGATGAGCTCGGCCATCATCGCGAATCGCTCGGCGTCGAACGTGTCGTCGTCGCGGAGGAACTTCAGCAGGTTGATGCTGGCCAGGTTGCAGGAGGAGTTGTCAAGGCTCAGGTACTCACTGCAGGGGTTGCTCGCGGTGATGCGCCCGGATTCGGGGTTGGTGTGCCAGTCGTT
>JASHPP010000491.1 GCA_030038035.1 Trebonia sp. | reverse complement strand
GCCGACCGCTTCAGGTGCGGGATGCAGGCCCGGCTGACCACGAACGTGCCGCGGGTGTTGACCGACTGCATCAGGTCGTACCGCTTGATGTCCAGCGCCTCGGTGCCGGACAGGCTGATCGCCGAGGCGTTGTTGACGCACACGTCGATCCCGCCGAACCGTTCGACGGCCCGCGCGACGGCCCGCTCGACCTGGGCCTCGTCGCGGATGTCGCCGACCACCGGCAGCGCGCGGCCGCCCGCCGCCTCGATCTGCGCGGCCGCGGTGTACACCGTCCCTTCCAGCTTGGGGTGCGGCTCCCCGGTCTTGGCGATCAGCGCGACGTTCGCGCCGTCCCGCGCCGCCCTGATCGCGATCGCCAGGCCGATGCCACGGCTGCCCCCCGAGATGAACAAGGTCGTGCCGGCAAGCGTCATCGGTGCCTTCCCTCCCCCGCGGCGGGGTCCGTGTCGGGACAACAGGAGCCACTGTCCGTTCGGAAAAATTAGCTTCATTATCCCGAACGGGCCGTGGCTTCTCTTCCACCTCAGCCTGGGCGTCGCCCCGCGCCACGCGTGGCCGGCCGGCGCCGCTGCCCGGCGGACCCGGCCGGGGCCGCCACGGACCCGGTATTGGCGGTGGGCTCCCGCCGCCAACCCTAGTGGTGGCGGGGCCCACTACGCCGACACGGGTGCTCGGCGGCACGTCGGCAACCGGGTAGCGTGGGTCACGTGGGAGGCAGCTGGCCGGGTGAGGCGGAGCCGTGATCGCGGAACTCGCCAGGGAGCGCCTAGGCTTCGAGCGGCTCCGCCCCGGGCAGCTGCCCGCGGTCGAGGCACTGGCCGCCGGCCGCGACGCGCTGGCCGTGCTGCCGACCGGCGGCGGGAAGTCCGCGATCTACGAGCTGGCCGGGATGCTGCGCGACGGGCCGACCGTGGTTGTCTCGCCGCTGATCGCGCTGCAGGACGACCAGCTCGCCCACCTGCGTTCGGCTGGATTGCGGGCGATTGTCCTGAACTCCCAGCAGTCGGCGGGCGCACGCGCGGCGTCGCTGCTGGCCTCCTGCGATTCCGGTACGTTCGTGTTCCTCTCGCCCGAGCAGCTGGCGAACGAGGAGACCCGCCAGACGCTGCGCCGCGCGCGACCGGGGCTGCTGGCCGTCGACGAGGCGCACCTCATCAGCCAGTGGGGGCACGACTTCCGCCCCGACTACATGCTGCTCGGCGCGCAGGCCGACGCGATCGGCGCGCCGGTCCGGCTGGCCCTGACCGCCACCGCCGCCCCGCCGGTGCGGCAGGAAATCGTGCGGCGGCTCGGGCTGCGCGATCCCGTCGTGGTGATCGGCGACTTCGACCGGCCGAACATCTCACTGGCAGTGCGCCACGTGCGCACCGCCGCCGGCAAGCAGCGCGAGCTCGTGCGGGCGGTGGCCGAACTGCAGGGCCCGGGCATCGTCTACGCGGCCACGCACGCCAGCGCGCAGGCGGCGCATGACGCGCTCGCGTCGGCAGGCGAGCAGGTCACCGTCTTCCACGCCGGGCTGCCCGCCCGCGTCCGGCACGAGGCGATGACGGCGTTCCTGGACGGACCGGCCCGCGTCATCGCGGCCACGGTCGCGTTCGGCATGGGGATCGACAAGCCTGACGTGCGCTGGATCGTGCACGTCGACCCGCCCCCTTCGCTCGACTCGTACTACCAGGAGTTCGGGCGGGCCGGCCGCGACGGCGGGCCGGCGCAGGCGCGGCTGCTTTACCGGTACGAGGACTTCCAGACGGCACGCCACCTGACCGCGCGCGGCGTTTCCGGCGCGGTGGTGGAGCAGGCCGCGGCCGCGCTCGTGGCCGGGGAGCCGATCGGGGCAGGCCCGCGGGCCGGGGCGGTCCCGGTCCCCGGCGCGCGGCAGCAGACGGCCGCGCTCGTCCGGCTGGCCGA
Organism: Trebonia sp.; assembly: GCA_030038035.1. The sequence continues at coordinate 2,486 of JASHPP010000491.1, read as the reverse complement.
TCTCGGCGCGGCGGCATGGCAGGCGGACGGCGGGGTCAGCTGGACCGGGGCGATGAACGTCGCCGCGGTCTTCAGGGCGTCAGAGGCGGCAACCGAGCGCGAGGATGAGGTGGAGCGCTCGCGGCTGACGATGATGCGCCGCTACGCCGAGCACGCCGGCTGCCGGCGCTCGTTCCTGCTCACGTACTTCGGGCAGGACTATCCGGGCCCCTGCGGGAACTGCGACAACGACCTCGCGCCGCCGCAGCCCGCGCCGGCCGCGGTCCCGTTCGCCGTGGGCTCGCGGGTGGTGAGCGGGCGCTGGGGTGAGGGCACGGTGCAGCGATACGACGGCGACCAGGTCACGGTGCTGTTCGACGAGCACGGCTACCGCGAGCTGTCCGTGCCGGTCGTGCTTGACCGCGGCCTGCTGCACCCCGCGCCCGCCGCCTGAGGCGCAGCACCCCTCGGCGCATCTCATGAGCCGTCGGGGGGCAGGCCGAACGCCGACGGGTGCAGCCACTTGGCTATCGCGACTACCGCTTCGGCGTTGCGCGGGCTCGGGGTGACCTCGTCGTAGCTCAGCGGCAGGAAGCAGCGGTTCTTGACGGCGGGCAGGTTCTTGCTGGCAGCGAAGGTCTCCAGGAACTTCTCTTTCTGGGCGACTGTCGGGGTGCCGTAGTTGTTGATGATGATGCACTGAGGCTGCGCCGCGACCACCTGCTCCCAGGACACCGACGTCCAGCTCTGCTTGAGTGAGGCGAACACGTTCGTCCCGCCGGCCAGGCTGATCAAGGCGGTCGGCATGGCCAGCCCCGGCCCGGTGAACGGGGCGGCCTCGCCGCTGTCATAGTCGAAGACCTTGATCGGCTTAAGGTCGGCTACCTTGGCCCGGACGGCAGCCACCTGAGCCTGCATGCTGGCGATAAGCTGCTGCGCGCGGCTCTCGACGCCGAAAATCTCGCCGAGGTTGCGCAGGTCCTGATAGGTGTCGCTGATGCTGACGGAGGCCGTGCCCGGCTGGACCCAGGCGCAGGACTCGGTGAGCACCAGGGTCTTGATCCCGAACCTGGCGAGGTAGCTTGGCGTGAGGTTGGTACCGACCTGCAGGCCGTAGTTCCAGCCCGCGAACAGGAAGTCGGGCCGCAGCGCGACCAGCTCTTCCAGCGTGAAGTAGTTGTCGGGATCCACGTCGCGGACCTTGTTGAACCCGGCCTGGTACTGGGGCGGTATCGGCTGGCCGACCGGGCCGTCGCCGACCGCGCCGAAAGTCCCGGCCATGTGCGACTCCAGCCCGAGCGCGAGCATGTCCTCTGTGGTGTTGATGTCGTTGGCCACGGCCCGCTGCGGCGCGCGGTCGTAAGTCACCGGCACACCGCAGCTCGTGACCGTGACCGGATAATCGCTGCCTGACTTGGCTGACGCGGTGGCGGTGGCGGTCGGGGTACCGCTACTGCAGGCCGCCAGGCCGAGGAGGGCGAGCAGCGCCGTGAACGCGGTCAGGTTGCGGCTGGCCCGCTGCCGGGCGGTGTGCCGGGAACCGTGGTTGTGATGCACTGGGATCCTTTCGGGTGGCGGGCTGAACGCGGCGCGGGATCAGGTGCGGCGTCCCTGTGTCGGGATGCTCGATGACCAGGACATCGGCGCCGTAGGCCGCGCGGATCGTCTCGGGCGTGAGCACGGCGCCGGGCGGGCCGCTCGTCACCACCCGGCCGGCGTGCAGCACATGGATGCTGCGGCAGAACAACGCGGCGAGGCTCAGGTCATGCAGGGCCGCCAGCACGGTGACGCCGAGTCCGGCGACGAGTTCGAGGATCTCCACTTGATGGTGGATGTCGAGCTGGTTGGTGGGCTCGTCCAGGATCAGGTGGTCGGCCTCCTGGGCCAGCGCACGGGCGATGAGGACGAGCTGCTTCTCGCCGCCGGACAGGTCGTTGAAGCGGCGGTAGGCCAGCCGCTCGCAGCCGACGCGCTCGATCGCCTGGTCGACGATGCCGCGGTCGGCGGCGGTGTCGCCGTCGAAGGACCGCTTGTGCGGCGTGCGGCCGATCATCACGATCTCCCTGACGGTGAAATCGAACTCGCTGGTCGACTCCTGCGCGACCACCGCGATGCGCCGCGCCGCCTCCTTCGGGCGCAGCGACAGCAGGTCTGTTCCGTCAAGCAGCACCCGCCCGGCGGACGGCCGGTGCACCCGGTAAATCGCCTTGAGGATCGTGGACTTACCGCTCCCGTTCGGCCCCACCAGGCCGGCGAATTCGTGGTCGCGGACGGCCAGGTCGACTCCGGTGACGATCCTGCGCCCGGATATGTCGACCGCCAGGCCTTCCAGCTGCAGGCTCATTGGGTCGCGCCGTACAGGTAGGGGCGGCGGCGGATGAGCACGATGAGCGTGGGCGCGCCGATGAACGCCGTGATGACCCCGATCGGCATCTCCTGCGGGGCGACGATCGTGCGGGCCAGCAGGTCGCCGAGGACCATGAAGGAGGCGCCGAACAGCACGCCGG
>JASHPP010000490.1 GCA_030038035.1 Trebonia sp. | reverse complement strand
GGTGCCCCTGGTGTTCCTGCAGAACATCACGGGTTTCATGGTCGGGCGGGAGTACGAGGCAGGCGGCATCGCCAAGCACGGCGCGAAGATGGTCACCGCCGTGGCCTGCGCCCGGGTCCCGAAGTTCACGGTGGTCATCGGCGGCTCGTTCGGCGCAGGGAACTACGCGATGTGCGGCCGGGCGTACTCCCCGCGCTTTTTGTGGATGTGGCCAAACGCCAGGATCTCCGTCATGGGCGGCGACCAGGCCGCGAGCGTGCTCGCCACCGTCCGCGGGGACCAGCTGGCGGCGCGCGGGCAGGCCTGGACCGCACAGGAGCAGGACGAGTTCAAGCGGCCGATCCGCGATCAGTACGAACAGCAGGGCAGCCCGTACTACTCCACGGCCCGGCTCTGGGACGACGGGATCATCGATCCCCTGGACACCAGGCGCGTGCTCGGGCTCGCGCTGTCCGCCGCGGCGAACGCCCCGCTCGAGCCCCCCGGCTACGGCGTCTTCCGGATGTGAGGCGGCGGTGTTCAGCAAGGTCTGCGTAGCCAACCGCGGCGAGATCGCGGTCCGGATCTTCCGCACGCTGCGCGGCCTCGGCATCTCAAGCGTCGCCGTGTACAGCGACGCCGACGCGGGAGCGCGCCACGTCCGCGAGGCGGACGAGGCGGTGCGGATCGGCCCGCCGCCCGCGTCCGGCAGCTACCTGAACATCGGCGCGATCATCGGCGCCGCCGCCGCGACCGGGGCGCAGGCGATCCACCCCGGCTACGGGTTCCTCGCCGAGAACGCCCGCTTCGCCCGCGCCTGCGCCGCCGCCGGCCTGGTGTTCATCGGCCCGCCGCCCGAGGCGATCGAGGCGATGGGCGACAAGATCGCCGCCAAGGCCACCGTGGCCGCGGCCGGGGTGCCTGTGGTGCCGGGCACGGGCAAGCCAGGTATGTCCGATGAAGAGCTCATCTTTACCCTGAACGAAGGGTGGTTTCCCGTCATCGTCAAGCCCTCCGCGGGCGGGGGCGGCAAGGGCATGCGGGTGGTTAACTCCCCCGGCGAACTGCCCGCCGCGCTCGCGGCGGCCCGGCGGGAGGCGAGCGCCGCCTTCGGCGACGAGACGCTGCTGATCGAACAGTACGTCGCCAGGCCGCGGCACATCGAGTTCCAGGTGCTCGGCGACAGCCACGGCGCCATCACGCACCTGGGCGAACGCGAGTGCAGCATCCAGCGCCGGCACCAGAAGATCATCGAGGAGGCCCCGTCGCCGCTGCTCGGCCCGGCCCGCCGCGAGGCGATGGGCGCGGCGGCCGTGGCCGCCGCCCGCAGCGTCGGCTACACCGGCGCGGGCACGGTCGAGTTCATCGTGTCCGGGGACGACCCCGGCCAGTTCTTCTTCATGGAGATGAACACCCGGCTGCAGGTCGAGCACCCGGTGACCGAGCTCGTCACCGGCCTGGACCTGGTGGAGTGGCAGCTGCGGGTGGCCGCGGGCGAACGGCTGACCGGCATGCCCGCGATGAACGGCCACGCCGTCGAGGCGCGCGTCTACGCCGAGGACCCCGCGCGCGGCTTCCTGCCGACCGGCGGCGCCGTGCTCGCGCTGCGCGAGCCGGCCGGCCCTGGCATCCGGGTCGACTCGGGCCTGGCCGAAGGCATGACGATCACCAGCGCGTACGACCCCATGCTCGCCAAGGTGACCGCCTGGGGCCCGGACCGCGCCGCCGCGCTGCGCCGCCTTGACGCCGCCCTGGCCGCGACCGCCGTCCTCGGTGTCACCACGAACATCGCGTTCCTGCGCGCCCTGCTGCACGACCCCGACGTCCAGGCCGGCCGACTCGACACCGGTCTGGCCGAGCGGCTGCGGTTCCCGCCCGCCGGCGCTCCCGACGAGGTGCTCGCCGCGGCGGCGCTCGCCTGGTCGGCCGCGCTTGAGCCTGCCGGGCCGGTGATCGACGCATGGGACATACCGGACGGGTGGCGGCTTGGCGGCCGCGCGCCGCTGCGGCTGCGGCTGGCCTGCGCCCCGCGCCAGAGCGCGCAGGTCCAGGTCACCGGCCGCGCCAGCGTGGCGGCCGAGGTGGCCGTGGACGGCGGCGCCCCGGTCCAGGCCCGGGCGGCGGCCGGGAACGGGACGCTGGTCGTCAGCTACGGGGACCAGACGCTCCCGTACGCGTGCGCCTGGGAGAACGAGCGCGTGCTGTGGCTGGGCCGCGACGGGCACGCCTGGGCGGTGCGCAAGGACAGCGCGGTCAGGGCGGCGGACCAGGCGAGCGGAGGGCGCGCCGACGGCACCGTCCGCAGCCCGATGCCGGGCACGGTCCTGGCCGTCAGCGTCACCGACGGCCAGCCCGTGACGGCCGGCCAGCCGCTGCTCATCGTGGAGGCGATGAAGATGGAGCACACCGTCACCGCGCCGTTCAGCGGCGTGATCACCGAACTGGCCGCAAGGCCCGGCAGGCAAGTGTCCATGGACGAGCCCCTCGCCATCGTGCAACCCCTGGGAGTGAACACCGATGCTCAGTTACGGCCTTGACGACGAACACGAGGCGCTGCGCAAGACCGTCGCGGAATTCGCCCGCGACGTCGTGGCGCCGGCGATCGCAAGCTACTACGAACGCTGCGAGTTCCCGTACGAGATCATCGCGCAGATGGGCCGGATGGGACTGTTCGGGCTGCCGGTCCCCGAGGAGTACGGGGGCATGGGCGGTGATTTCCTCGCGCTCTGCGTCGCCCTGGAGGAGCTGGGGCGGGTGGACTCCTCGGTCGCCGTCACCCTGGAGGCCGGGGTCGCGCTCGGCATCATGCCGATCTACCGGTACGGCACTGAGGAGCAAAAGCGCCACTGGCTGCCCCGGCTGTGCGCCGGGGAGGCCCTCGGCGCGTTCGGCCTCACCGAGCCGGACGGCGGCTCCGACGTGGCCGGCGCCATGCGCACCAGGGCCCGGCTTGACGGCGGCCGCTGGGTGATCGACGGAACGAAGGCGTTCATCACCAACTCGGGCACGGACATCACCGCGGTGGTGGCCGTCGCCGCCGTCACCGGCACCCGCGGCGACGGCAGCCCGGAGATCTCCACGATCCTGGTCCCGTCGGGCACCCCGGGGTTCACGGTAGCGGCGAAGTACTCCAAGGTGGGCTGGTCCGCCTCCGACACCCGCGAGCTGTCATTCGACGGCTGCCAGGTGCCCGCGGCGAACCTGCTTGGCGAGCGCGGCCGTGGCTACGCCCAGTTCCTGGCCACCCTCGACGAGGGACGGGTCGCCATCGCGGCGCTGTCCACCGGGCTGGCTCAAGGGTGCGTGGATGAGTCGCTCCGCTACGTTCGGGATAGAAATGCCTTTGGCGGACCCATCGGCAGATTCCAGGCGCTCCAGTTCAAGATCGCCGACATGGAAGCGCGCACGCACACCGCCCGGCTCGCCTGGTACCACGCCGCCGCCAAGATGGCCGCCGGCCGGCCGCTCAAGAAGGAAGCAGCGATCGCCAAGCTGACCGGGGCCAACGCCGCCATGGACAACGCCCGCGACGCCACCCAGATCTTCGGCGGCTACGGCTTCATGAACGAATACCCGGTGGGCCGGTTCTACCGCGACGCCAAGATCCTGGAGATCGGCGAGGGCACCTCCGAGATCCAGCGCATCCTCATCGCCCGCGAACTGGGCCTGAAAGCCTGAGCAGGCGAGCAGCTGGCCTGGCACGCGCCTGGCCGGTCGCCCCCGGCTCGGCTCATTTCCCGTCCGTCACTCCAGCCCCTCCCGCTGGCCTTGCACGTGCCCGGCCGGACTACGTGGAAGATATGACTCCCCCTGACCAGCTTTTTCTTCCACGTTAATCGGCCTGCCGGGAATGTCTGGTTCCGAGATCCGTGCATATCGGGCGTATCGGGCATATCGCATCATCAGCCGCAGCCCCATCACGGTGCGTCCCGTCGGCGAAATCACCA
>JASHPP010000489.1 GCA_030038035.1 Trebonia sp. | reverse complement strand
GCGCATCACCCCGACCCGGTCGGCCATGGACAGCGCCTCCTCCTGGTCGTGCGTGACGAACAGCGTGGTGGTGCCCAGCCGCTGCTGCAGGTTGCGGATCTGCTCGCGCAGCTGGAGGCGGACCTTGGCGTCGAGGGCGGACAGCGGCTCGTCGAGCAGCAGCACCCGGGGCTCGATGGCCAGCGCCCTGGCGAGCGCGACCCGCTGCTGCTGGCCGCCGGACAGCTGGTGCGGGAACTGCCTGGCCTGGTCGGACAGGCCCACCATCTCGAGCAGCTCGGCGGCGCGCTGGCGGCGGCGGCCTGCGCCCATCCTGCGCATCCGCAGCCCGAAGCCCACGTTGTCCAGGGCGTTCATGTTCGGGAACAGGCTGTAGCTCTGGAACACCATGCCCATGTCCCGCTTCGCGGCCGGCACCGGGGAGACGTCCTTGCCCTCGATCAGCACCTCGCCGTGGTCGGCGGTCTCGAACCCGGCCACGATGCGCAGCGCGGTCGTCTTGCCGCAGCCGGACGGGCCGAGCAGCGCGACGAGCTCACCGGGGGCGATCTCCAGCGACATCCCGTCCAGCGCCCTGGTCTTGCCGAACACCCGGGTCAGGTTCCGCAGCGACACGCTCGTCCCGGCGCGCGCGGCGCGCGCGGGCGCGGCGCCCGCGATCCCGGCGACGCCCGAGTCGTTCGTGGCCGCGTCGGCGGCGTTGGTTGCCATGCCGTCAGTTCCCCTTCGTGTCAGTGCGGGCTGCGGTAAACAGGTTCACCTGGCCGCCGCCGGTGCGGCGGGACTGGCGGGTGCCGACCACGACGATCAGCATCAGCAGCAGCCAGACCACGACCAGCGCGAAGATCGAGGCCGCCACCGACATGTTCGCGTTCAGCTGGTCGAACAGGACGATCCATACCGGGAACGTCACGAACAGGTCCAGGCTGGCCATGGTGAACTCGCCGAACACGAGCGCCACGACCAGCACGGTCGCCGACAGCAGCGCGGTGCGCAGGTTCGGCAGCAGGACCCGCCACAGCGTGGTCAGCCAGCCCGCGCCGAGCGAGCTCGACGCCTCGGTCAGCGTCTTGAGGTCAAGGGAGCGCAGCCCCGCGTCGATCGCGCGGTAGGCGAACGGCATGCCCAGGATCACGTACTCCAGGCCGAGCAGCCACGGGCTGGCCTTCAGCGCGCCGGGCGAGACCTGCAGCACGCCGACGATCAGCACGACCGGCGGGATGACGATCGGCAGGATCGTGATCCCCTCAAGCAGCCGGCGCAGTCCCGGCAGGCGCAGGTGCACGTACACCGCGGTCGGCACCATGAGCGCCAGCGTGATCGCCGTGGTGATGATCGCCAGCCGGGCCGACAGCCACAGCGCGGGCCAGAACCCGGGCTGGACGAACACGGTGCCGAACGCGTGGATGCCGGCGAACCGCAGCGCCGCGTACAGCGGCAGCAGGAAGTACACGCCGGCGATGAGCAGGATGATCCACCGCCAGACGGGGAAGCTGGTCCGGCGGCGCCTGCCGGCGCTTTCGCCGCCGCCCGCGCCCGGCTTCCTGCGGCCCACCGCGAGCGCGCTCAGCGGAGCCATTTGGCGGCCCTCCGCTGCAGCAGCACGTAGAACACCATGACGATCGCGATGATGATCACCATGCCAAGGCCGAGCGCCTTGCCGACGTTCTCCTGCCCGGCGATCACGTTGCCGTTCAGGAACGAGGCGATCTGGATCGAGGTCAGCGGTATGGTGCCGGCGGTCAGGGCCTCGGCCGTGGCGTACGCGGACAGCGCGCTGCCGAACAGCAGCAGCACGCACCCGAGGAACGAGGGCATCAGCACCGGGCCGCCGACGTAGCGCCAGTACTGCCAGGTGCGCGCGCCGAGGTTCTCCGCGGCCTCCCGCCACGCCGGGCGCAGCCCTTCAAGCGCGGGCAGGATGACCAGGACCATCAGCGGGACCTGGAAGTACATGTAGACGAGCGCGACGCCGCTGAGCGTGTACAGGCTGAAGCCGTCGTTGTAGATGTTGAGCCCGATGTCGTTCAGCCAGCCGGTGACGAGCGCGCTCGAGCCGAACGAGGCGATGAACAAGAACGCGAGCGGCACGCCGCCGAAGTTGGCGAACACCCCGGACGCGGTGATCACCACCTGCCGCAGCAGCGACGCGCGCTTGGCCGTGAAGATCGCGTAGGCGACGAGCGCCCCGAAGATGCCGGGGATGACGGAGGCCAGCACCGACAAGATGACGGACTGCCTGATCCCGGTCAGGTAGACCCCGTGCGTGGCGATGTCGACGTTGGAGAACGTGAAGGCGCCGGTGTTCGGGTTCTTGAACGCGCCGACCGCGATGGCGATCATCGGGATGAGCAGGCCGAGGGATATGTAGACGGCGAACGGGACGATCCCGGCGAGCCTGGTGATGCCCCGGCCGACAGTGCGTACGGTCCTGACGCGGGTAACCCCGGGGTCCGCGAGGGACCCCGGGGCCACGTCGACCGTGTCGGTCCTTGCCACGTCGTCAGCTCGTGACGCTCGGCCACTGCTGGGCGACGACGTTCTCCGCGGTGGTCTCCTGCGCCTCGGTGGGCAGCACGAGCGTGCCGCTGCCCGGCACCGCGGGCAGCGCCGCTTCCCAGGTCTTGTTGATCGTGCCGGACGCGATCATCGCGCTCATCTCGATCGGCCGTGCCGCGCCCTGCAGCCAGAGGTTCTGGCCCTGCGTGGAGTACAGGAACTCCTCCCACAGCCGGGCGGCCGCGGGGTCAGGCGCGTACTTGCTGATCGCCTGGTAGTAGTAGCCGGCGTACTGGGCGTCCGACGGGATGACGATCTTCAGGCCGGGGACGACGGCCTTGACCTCGGAGGCCAGCAGGTAGTCCCACCAGATGAGGATCGGGGTCTGGCCGCTTTCCACGGTGGCCGGGGTGCCCTCGACCGGCACGAAGTTGCCGACCGAGTGCAGCTGCTTGAAGTAGGCGACGCCAGGGGCGATGTCGGACAGCGAGCCGCCGTTGGCGAGCGCCGCCGCGTACACCGCGGCGAACGCCGAGCCGGTCTGGGTCGGGTTGCCGTCGATCGCCACCTGGTTCTTGTAGATCGGGTTGAGCAGGGACTTGAAGCTTGTCGGTGCGACCTTCACCTCTTTGGGGTTGTAGCCGATCGCCACGTAACCGCCGTAGTCGGCGTAGTAGTCGCCGTTCCCCGCCTTGGCCGCGGCCGGGATGTCGCTCCAGGTCGCCACCTCATACGGCGCCCAGTCGCCGTCCGTCTCGCCGGTGACGGCGAACGAGCCGCCCACGTCGACGACGTCAGGCGCGCGGCTCTGCCCCTTGAGCTGGGCGATCGCGTTCAGCTCGTCCTGGCTGGAGCCCTCTGGGTTCGCGTCGGTGATGTGGATGCCGTACAGCTTGGTGAAGTCGGCCATGATCGTGCCGTAGTTGGCCCAGTTGCTCGGCAGCGTGATGACGTTCAGCTGCCCTTCCTTCTTGGCCGCGGCGATCAGGGCGTTCATCCCGCCGCAGGCGGCGGCCGAGGTGCACGTGGCCCAGTTCGTCGTGCTGGCGGCGGAGCTGCTGGACGCCGGAGTGGTGCTCGCGCTGGGGCTTGAGCTGCTTGAACTGCTTGAGCTGCTGCAGCCGGCGGCGAGAACGATAGTCGCGACCGTGGCACTGAGCGCCACGATCGCCCTGGTTGCGCGCAAGGTTGCCCTCCCATGCCGCCCGCCTGGTGGGGGACGGACTTGTCATCTTGGCTAGACAAGTGCATGGTGGCGAAGGACATTGAACGGAAGGTTGCCTGACGGTAGATCTGAGCAGTCTGTCTGATCGCGATTTATCGGCCTATGAGTGAAGCGCCGGTGTACTGGGGTCCGCCTCAGGCGCTGCGGTGGTCCGCCGGGTCCGCGGCGCCGAGCCGCGGGAACGGCGTGGTCGAGAAGATCACCCCGACCGCTACCTCGAAGTACTCGGCGATGCGCAGCGCCAGGTACAGGCTCGGGCTGTACTCGCCGCGCTCCAGGTAGCCGACCGTCTGGTAGTGCACGCCGAGCGCGTCGGCGAGCTCGCGCCTGGAGACGCCGCGCTCGGCGCGCAGCATCGCGATCCGGTTGTAGACGGTCTCGCTCACCTGGGCCTCACCTGGGCCGCACCAGCGCCCGCTCGCGGCGCGCCGCGACCCGCGACCCGGATTCGCGCCGCGCCATCCGGCGCAGCATCGGCGGCGCGGCCAGCAGCCCGGCGACCGCCCACGCGGCGAGCACGAGCAGCACCAGCCAGTGCCGCCACGAGCCGTCGATCTCCACCGCGGCCAGCGACGGCGGCAGCAGCGCCGAACGCATCCCAAGCCCCGCCCAGTACATCGGGAACACCTGCCCGATCCCCTGCAGCCAGCCGGGCAGGTGGGTGATCGGGTAGAAGATCCCTGAGATCGCGGTCAGCGCGCCGAACGGCAGCATGACCAGGGGGATGTACTGCGGGTTGGGGAGCAGCGAGCCGAGCGCGATCCCGATCGGGATCGTCGCGAGCAGGCTGAGCGCCACCACCCACGCCATCGTCAGCCAGCCGGCGGCGGTCACGGACAGGCCGGGGAACGCCAGCCGCCCCACGACAAGCAGTATCGCGAGGGCGATCACGGTGGTGCACGACGTGAACGTGACTGACACCCCGAGCACCCCGCTGAACGCGAGGTTCATCCCGATGAGGCTCGGCAGCGTCAGGGACCCGAGGGAGAACGACGTGCCTGGCACGTGATGGCCGCGCAGCAGGAACAGCACCAGCAGCGAGACGGCGGCGAAGACCACCGTCTGCACGATGTCCGGCCAGTAGCTCAGGCTGTGCTTCAGCTCGATCCGGCCCCGCGCGATACCCAGCCGCACCGGGCCCGTGCCCCGCACGGTCGTCACGGCCCGCACTGCTCGTACTCCCGCACCAGCGACATGTACGTGTCCTCCAGGCTCGCCCGGCGCACCTCGAGATCTTCCACAGACTCGCCGAACTGCGCGAACAGCTCCCTGGTGAACCTCGTCGCCTCGTCGGTCGGATGCACGAACCGCTGCCCGTCGCGGCTCCAGCGCACCTCCGCCTGCCCGGACATGCGCAGCGCCAGCTCGTCGGGCGAGCCGTCGCCGACGAGGCGGCCCCCGGCCAGGATCAGCACCCGGTCGGCGAGCTTCTCCGCCTCGGCCAGGTCGTGCGTGGTCAGCAGCACGGTGGCCCGCTCCCTGTCGGTCAGCCGGTGCACCAGGTCGTGGAACTCGCGCCGCGCCGCCGGGTCGAAACCGGTCGTCGGCTCGTCGAGGAACAGCAGTTCCGGGCGGCCCACGATGCCGATCGCCAGGTCCAGGCGCCGCCGCTGCCCGCCGGACAGCCGTCCGATCCTGGCGGCCGCCTGCGCCCTGAGCCCGACCAGGTCCAGCAGCTCATCGGGATCCCACGGCCGCGGGATCTCCGGCGTGGCGTACCGCGCGTAGTACCCGCCCACGTGCGCGAGCAGTTCCCGCACCCGCCACTTCGCGTGGTCCCGCCAGGACTGCAGCACCAGGCCGACGCGGGCCCGCCACTGCTCCCCCGCGTGCGCCGGGTCGGTCCCGAGCACGCTGACGTGCCCCGCGGACCGCATCCGGAAGCCCTCGAGTATCTCGATCGTGGTGGTCTTGCCCGCGCCGTTCGGCCCGAGCATGGCGACCACTTCCCCGGCGCGGACGTCGAAGTCGAGGCCGGCCAGGACCTCCCTGGTCCCGTACCGCATCCTCAGGTCGCGCACTTCGGCAACTAGATCAGACACCTCATATGGAAGATAGCACTTGTACTACATTCCATAACAGGGGCAATTATCGGGAAGGATCGTCGGAGTCGGGGGGCCGAGGATCTTTCCCGTTGTCTGGCCGGCGGCGCCGGGGGCCTGGTTGCGGGGCGTCCGGTGGCGGTGGCGCCCCCTGCCATCGCCACCGGACGCAAGCCCGGCGGCGGTCCCCCGTCCGCCGCCGGTTTCCACCCATCCGGGTTATACGGATCCGGGTTATACGGAACGGCCGGTGCCTGCGCCTACCGTGCTCCGTGCACGTTCCCGCTGCTCACGGACCCGCACGCGGCGTTCTTCCTCGGTCGTGCCGCCCCACACCCCGTACATCTGGTGCGTCGCCAGCGCGAACTGCAGGCATTGACGGCGTACCTCGCACGATCCGCAGACCGCCTTCGCCTGGGCGATGTCGTCCTGGGCGCGGCCGAAGGACGACACCGGAAAGAACAGCTCCGGATCCGCGGTCCGGCAAGCGGCTGACGTCCTCCAATCGCGCCGAGCTAGGCGTTCAGCGCGCAGGGTGACTAGTTCGGCGACAACCATGCGCAGACCCCCCGAATCTGTCGTGTCCCAATCCGACGGTAACACTCCGTGGCGCCTCGGTAACAGCCCCAAATCGCGACCGGCCCGGTCCCCGAGTTACGGTCGACAACCTTACGCTGCGTCATGGCCTTCGACGAGGACCTGGCCGGGCCGGGCGTGTCCCGCCCAAGTGGGCCCGAACGGGCGGCGGCCGGAGTCGCCACTGCCCGTTCGGGGTGATCATGGTTTTCCTACTGCTGCGGGACGGGCTCGTTGACCGCGGGGATGGCCGGGGCGGGGTTGTTGAAGACCTCCTGCTGGGCGGTGAGGAAGCCGGCCTCGGCCGCGGCCAGGCTGATCGCCTGGTTGGCGCGGGGCCAGTCCGCCGGGACGCCGGAAAAGCGCAGCGCCTTGGTGAAGTCGCCGGCGGTCTGCCGGCGCCAGGCGCTGATGTTCGGCTCGAGCACGCCCCACCGTGCCTCGATGATGCGGATCAGCGAGGTGTGGTCGAGCACGTCGGAGTAGACGTTCCCGCCGGCCGTCCACGGCGAGATGATCGTGCACGGGACCCGGAAGCCCAGGCCGATCGGCAGCCCGTCGACGAACTCGCCCGCCGTTCCCGCGGGCGCGGTCGGCGGCGGCACGTGGTCGAACATGCCGTCGTTCTCGTCGTAGCAGAGGATGAACAGCGTCGTGCGCCACAGGTCCTCGTTGGCGGCGATCGCGTCGAGCTTGCTCGCGATGTACTCCGCGCCCGCCGCCGGGAAGTAGTCCGGGTGCTCGGACTGCGCGGTCGGCGCGACCAGCCAGGAGACCTGCGGCAGCCGGCCGGCCCGCGCGTCGCTCTCGAACCAGCCGGCGGCCCGCTTCTGCATGCCCCGCTGCCACAGCGGGGACGACGCCGGCGCGTTGCTGAATTGCCTGAACCAGGCGAGCGCGTTGTCGTCGTAGTTGTCTTCCTCCTGGTAGACCTGCCAGCTGAGGCCGGCCGCCTGCAGGCGCTCGGGGTAGGTCGTCCAGGACAGGTACGCGTTGTTGTAGGCGGGGGTGTCGTCGATGACCGGGCCGCCGCCTGTGCCGGCCGGGTCGATCATCCCGGTCCACATGTACAGCCGGTTCGGGTTGGTCGGGCCGAACACCGAGCAGTGGTAGTTGTCGCACAGCGTGAACGCCTGCGCCAGCGCCCAGTGGAACGGGATGTCGCCGGCGGTGAAGTACCCCATCGTGTACTCGCCCTTGGCCTTGATCCACTGATCCATGGCCCCGTTGTCCCAGGCCTCGTGCTGGGTCGGCCAGGTGTGGTCGGTCCCGGGAGTCGCCTGGGCGCTGGTGCTCTTGGTGTCGTAGTGGAACGGGGTGAGGTAGCCGTCGGCGTGGCTCGGGTCCGGCTGGTAGAACACCGAATTGCCGGTGGACAGCGTGATCGCGGTCGGGTCCCGGAAGCCGCGCACCCCCGGCATCGTGCCGAAATAGTGGTCGAAGCTCCGGTTCTCCTGCATCAAGATCACGATGTGCTGGATGTCGGACAGCTGGCCGCGCAGGTCGCGCGGGGTGGCCGCGAGCATCTTGCGCAGGTTGGCGGGCAGGATCGCGCCGCTGGCCGCGACACCCGACAGCGCCGTGGCGCCGGCAAGCAGGCTCCGGCGGCCGATGTCGGCCTGGACCGCCGGGGCGGGGCGGCCTGACC
>JASHPP010000488.1 GCA_030038035.1 Trebonia sp. | reverse complement strand
GTCCTGAGGCTGCACGGGCGATGGCGAGGGTGGGGGCGAACGACAGGGACGTCTATAAAGTCATCCGGGGCAGTAGGATCTTCTATAGATCTCATATGTCTGTAGGCGGGGACACAGTACCTTGCCCCCCTGACGGCTTCACTTCGCTGAGTGTAGCGTTGGAGGTTTGTTGATTACCTTTTTTCCGCTGTTTGAGTGGATGCAGGACACCAACCACCCGAACACGCTTAAGGGGCGGATGGCTGAGGCGATCCCGCTGTATAGGGGGCGCTCGCCGACTGCGAGCGGGTGCGGGGCACCGACCACCCGGACACTCTTAGGTCGCGGAATAACCTCGCGATGGCCTACCGGGCTGCGGGGCGGACGGCCGACGCGATCCCGCTGCTTGAGCGGACGCTCGCCGGCTGCGAGCGGGTGCGGGGCACCGACCACCCGGACACCCTGACAACGCGGAACAATCTCGCGATGGCCTACCGGGCTGCGGGGCGGACGGCGGACGCGATCCCGCTGTATGAGCGGACGCTTGCCGGCTGCGGGCGGGTGCTGGGCGCCGACCACCCGTGGACGAAAGCGGCGCGAAAGGGCCTGGCTACCTTGACGAGCGAGCCGAGAAGGCACAGGCACGTATAGGCGGACGTCAGCGTGTCCGACACGTCGTCGCGCCATGCGCGATCGCCAGCTTCTCTTGCGCTGCCCTCATCTCCAGCGTGATGCTCGGTACATGCGTCATGCAACGCAGGAGGATCTTGACCAGCTGGAGGCGCTGCTCGCCGAGTTGCGTAAGCTCCCTCGGTTGCGGGAGCGCAGACGCGGCTACTTCTCGCGGGGCGGCCGGGCGTTCCTTCACTTCCACGAGGACGCTGGCGACTACTACGTCGATGTCAAATTCGACGGCAAGTTCCAGCGCATGAAGGTCACCAGCCGCAGCGACCAGGCCCTCTCCCTCACACGGGTGAAAGAAGCGCTCAGGTCCAACGGGCGGCCCGCTGCTAATCCGGAAGTCTGGGACTTTCCCCCCGGAACGGGCATCGCGCCGCGGATATCAGAGCCCCAGAGGGCAGGCGAACGTGACTGACGTCGATGCTCTCGCCACCTTCGATTTCGCCGCGTTCTTCGCGGCGGTCGACGTTGCGCGCCGCGACCGGGATATCGGCTGGTACGACCTGGCCGCCGAGCTGTGGGATCAGTCCGCGCAGCTGAACGCCGAACGCGACGATCACCCGCTCTGCGGCGGCGCGGTATCGCGGCTGGGTGGGCGAGGCGAGACGTCGTGCCAGTACGCGCTTTACCTGCTGCGCTGGCTCGGGCAGGCACCGGAGGAGTTCCTTACCGGTCCGGCTCCGGATGTTGGGGACGTGCGGCTCCCGGACCCGGGCCCGGATTGCCGGCTCCGCTGGGATCTCGCCCAGCTCCACGCCGCGCTCAACGAGGAGCGGCAACGCCAGGGGCTGACCTGGGCGGTACTGGCCGGGCAGATCGGCTGCACCCCAAGCCGGCTGACCAACCTGCGCACCGCGCGCATGGCCGACATGGCCCTCACGATGCGCGTGACTCAGTGGCTGCGCAGACCGGCAGCCGAATTCATCCATCCCGCCAGCAGCCGGCGCCGAGCCGAACTGCTCTAGGCACACCCTGAGATTGCGGCTGCGCTATCGGACCTGGCTGCCCATGGCGACAGGTCATTCTCAGCTAGCCGGGAAGAGATTCCGGTTGATACATTCCAGTCCATGAACCGGCCGGGCAAAGCTGCCTGCCTTATTGCCCTGGGGCTCACGCTCACTTACGCGATCGCTGGTTGCGGAAAATCGGCTGGCGAAGGGATGCCAGGAAAGTCCCTGCAGATGATCAACGACACATCCGTGACCGTGACCATGCAGTCGTGCCCTGGCAACGCAGCACAGGCGCAACAGTGCTCTGCCGCCGCGAAGATTGCGCCAAACGGCTCGGCCGATTTTCCGCTATCAAGCCCCGGCTCGGGCGTAAGGCTCGTGGTGATCACGGGTTACGACGGGCGGCGCTGTTTCGTCGTTCCCACAACCAACCTGCCGGAAGATGCCATAGCAGATGTGACCGACGCGAATTCAGGTAATTGCGTTGGTCCGTTCGGCGGACCAGCGTCCCTGCGATAGCGGTTCCGTGCCGATTGCGCGCCCGATCGGGCATCACGTGCGGCTAGATGGCGGGCGGCAGCCGTCTTTTCGGGCATCCTGTATGGCCGCTACACTGCCGCCAGAGGGCGGCGGGAGGCGTGATGGCCCGGCTTGGTGGCCCGCGAAGACGCCACGTTAGGGGCCTAGCTAGCGATGAGCTGGGCGAAGTGACTTGGGGCGGTTGATACGGCCTTGTTACACGGTTACAGGGAGGTGCAGAGGTTGTCTGGGCCGGCTGATCGCCGACGACTGCCGCTACTGGAGGATGAGGATCTGACCGGTGAGGCGGTCATCGAGCCGAGTCGGCTGATCCGTCCGGTCGACGCCCCGACGGTCGCTGTAGCGTGCTTCTTCCGTGACGTCGTCGAAGAACTCTCCGGCCGTCAAGACGCGAGGTCAGTGTGCCGCCTGCACAGCGAGATGGGTCCGGCATCGTTGTGGGAGATCGAGCACCGGGGTGTACGGCTGGGCGTGTTCCATCCCGGAGTCGGGGCGCCGCTGGCCGGTGCCATGCTCGAGCAGGTCATTGCCCGCGGAGTTCGCGGAGTCATCGCCTGCGGTGGGGCAGGGGCGCTGGTACCGGAACTGGTGATGGGGCACGCGGTGATCTTGACCGGCGCTGTGCGCGACGAGGGCACGTCCTTCCACTACCTGTCGGCCGGCCGGGTCGTCTCGGCTGACCCAGGTCCGGCTGAGAGCCTGGCCGACGCGCTCAGCGCCGCCGGCGTGGAGACGACGCACGGCCTGAGTTGGTCGATGGACGCCATCTACCGCGAGACCAGGGCCCGAGTCTCGCGCCGGGTGGAGGAAGGGTGTCTAGTCGTCGAGATGGAAGCGTCCGCGCTGATGGCGATCGCCCGCTACCGCTCCATCCCGTTCGGCGAGGTGGTGATGGCCGGAGACTCGCTGGCCGGCCGGGAGTGGCAGCACCGTGGGTGGATGACGGCCAAGTCGGCGCGCCGGCAGTTGTTCGACTCGGCCGCGGACGCCGCCGTAGCGTTGACGAGACCGGGTTCCGGTGAACGGACAGGCGTTCCCCCGCGTGCAGATGATCACCGACTGCAGCAAGGGCGCGGCCCTGCGTCAAGCTGACTGGTCCCCCGGGCCGCGGCTACCCGGTGCACTGCGGGCTGACGTAGACCAGGCCGACCGCCAGCGGGCCGTCGATCGCGGTCAGCAGCGGGGGGATGGAGGGGTGGGGCGCCGGCGTAGTTCCCGACAGGACAGGCGTGCCCGCGCCGGCTTCGTCGAAGATGGCCAGGCCAGCGCCGCTGGGCAGCGCAGACGGGTCGATGACGAGGTCGTCGCCGCGGATCTGGGTGATGGCGCTTAGCGTGCCCGTCTGGTCCGGCTGGCAGGAGGCGCTCAACACAGAGCCGGAGAAGGTCACGTTGACAGGAAGCCCGTCAGCGCGCAGCGTGGCTTGCAGCCCGGCCGGGTCTTCGAGCTGGTTGATGGTGACGTCGATGTCGCCGTTGGGCTCTTTGGATGCTCACGGTGTGCCAGGACGCCCAGGCGCGGGCGAATGCCTCATCCACCAGTTCCCGCGCGGTGTCCTGGTCACCGATGCTGGCGAGGACAGCCCGCAGGCAGTCATCGGCGGCGCTGCGATAGAACTCCGCGAAGTCCGGCTGCTCGGTCCCCACGCCCATCCAACGCACGACCGGGGCGTCCCCATTACCTGTCGGCTCGCAGATCTTGCTACGGATGAGGCACCGGTCGCGTCGTAGGCGATGGCGATGGCGGTCCGCGTGCCGTGTTTGTTTGAGTTCGGTGGTCGCGGGCAAACGCAGGGTATGCGCGCTCACCGGCCAGACCAGGCTGTCCTCAGGTCGGTCCGGCCGGAGGACATCGACTGGGAGCCGTTCGCGGCGTTCCCGGCTCAGACGCGGCTGGCCGTCGTCGTGGGTCATCCGGCAGAGCCCGGTCCGTACGTGGTCCGGGTCAACGTGCCCTCCGGCGTCAAGCTCATGCCGCACTGGCATCAGGAGGACCGGGTCTACATGGTCGTGTCCGGCGTTTTCCACATCGGCCGGGGTGACCGGACGTCACGCAGGTGACGGCGATCGGGCCGATTAGCCTTGAATACGTCAACCCCCACGACGATCCGCGCAACAAGTGAGCCGTTTCCTGACGACACGCGAACCGGCGAGGTTTGGAGCCGACGGTGATCATTACCGGCATTCAGGCGCTTCCGCTGCGCATTCCGTTCAAGCCAGGTGACAGGGTCGCCGCCCCCGCGTGGGGCCCGGAGGACCTCAATGTTGTGGACTCGCTGCTCGTCAAGGTGACGACCGATCAGGGATTGGAAGGCTGGGGCGAGGCCTTCGGATACAGGGGCGTCCCCGTGACACAGCGGGCGATCGACGAAGTCATCGCGCCGCTGTGCATAGGCCAGGACGCCACGCGCATCGCCGGGCTGATGCGCGAAGTCCAAGGGCAACTGGATGTCCTCGGACGCGGAGGGCCGCTGACCCACGCCCTGTCCGCGGTGGATATCGCCCTGTGGGATATCGCGGGCAAGGCCGCCAGCACCCCGCTGCACCGGCTGCTGGGCGGCGGCCGCACCGATCTCGTCTGCTACGCGAGCCTGGAGGCCTATTCCGATCCCGCGCTTGTCCGCGCTGCCGTCAGGCGGGCGCTCGACGACGGATTCGGCAGCCTCAAACTGCACGAAAAGGAGCTTCCCGCGGTACGTGCCGCCCGCGAAGAGGCCGGGCCTGACGTGGCCATCATGATCGACGTGAACTGCGCCTGGACGGTGAACCAGGCGCGGGCGAGGGCGGCAGAACTGGGGGAAATCGGGCTGGCGTGGCTGGAGGAACCCGTCTGGCCGCCCGAGAACTACGCAGGCCTCGCGGAGGTGCGCGCCGCGGGCGGCATCCCCATCGCCGCCGGAGAGAACGTGCCGACCCTGCTGGAGTTCGGTCGCCTCCTGGACGCCAGGGCCGTGGACTTCGTCCAGCCCAGCCCGGCCAAGATGGGCGGCGTAACCGAGTTGTGCAAGGTCTTCACGCTCGCGGCCATCCACAACGTGACCGTGATGCCGCACTCTTTCTACGACGGCCCGGGTCTGCTTGCGGCTATCCACGCGCTCGCCGTGCTGGGCTCGGACGACTCGATGATCGAATGGCGCTATTTCGACCTCGAGGCACAGATCTACGGGGACGCACTCGCCGTGAAGCACGGCCGGGTCCAGGTACCGCAGGGTCCCGGGCTGGGAGTCGATCCCGATCCCGACGTGATCCACGCCTACCTGAAAACCTAGCGACCGGGGCCTGCAGTCAGTCCTCTCCGGAGAACCGCTCCCACGCGGCCTGCTTCGACACGCCGAGGGCCTGCCCGATGCGGGTCCAGCTGATGCCCCGCTCGCGCAGGACGGCGACGTGGTCGTGCACGGCGGCATCGACCTGCGCAACGACAGCTTGGACCCGTCCCAGGCTCGCGAGCAGTTCGTCGTCTGGCCGCTCATGCCACGAGCCGAAGTCGCGCACCTGCTCCTCAGCGAGGATCAGATCGCAAAGGTGCACGCATTCGTCGCAGATGTAGACGCCAGGACCGGCGATGAGCTTGGCGACGGCGTCCTTGTCCTTGTTGCAGAACGAGCAGCACAGGGTCTCAAGCCGGCCGGCA
>JASHPP010000487.1 GCA_030038035.1 Trebonia sp. | reverse complement strand
AGCGAGAACCGCAGCCCGGCCAGGCTGGCGACCACGCCAGAGCGCAGCTGGCCGGCGGGCGGCCCGGCCGCGTAGCTGAGCAGCTCGATGCCGGCCATCCGGCCGCGCAGCTGATCGGGGATGGTCTGCTTCCACAGCGTGTCACGGAAGATGCCACTGGTCTCGTCGGCCCCGCCGGCCACGGCGAGGAAGCCCAGAGCCACGTAGATGTCAGGGGAAAGACCGAAGCCCGCCATCGCGGCCCCCCACAGCGTGGCGGCCGCCGCGATGGCCAGGCCGTGCCGCCGTACCCGGGTCATCCATCCGCTGGTCGCCGACACCGCCAACGCGCCGGCCGATGGTGCGGCGAACATCAGCCCGGTGGCCCACGGCGCGTGCAGGATTACGGCCATGAACGGGAACAGCGCGTTCGGGTAAGCGAAGATCATCGCGGACAGGTCGGCGAGGTACGACCCGAGCAGGTCCTTGCGGCTGACCGCATAGCGCAGCCCGACGATGATGTCGCGCAACGCCGGCCCGGGCGAGCCGGCGCCCGCCGCGCCGTCACCGGCCGAGCCGCCACCACCCTGCCCTCGGGCACCGGCCGAGCCGTCATCGGGTGCCGCGGGCAGGGACGGAAGCCTGCCAAGCATGCCGAAGGACACGGCGAAGCCCACGGCGTCCAGCGCGTAGACGACCCACGGCCCGGGCGTGACGGCAAGCACGCCCCCGAGCGAAGAGCCGAGCAGCACGCTGACGTTCTGCGACATCGACAGCAGGGCCACCGTTGCGGTGATCTGCTCGCGCCGGACCAGGCGCGGGATCGCCGCCTCGAACGCGGGACGCTGCAGCGACGCGAACGCCATCATGACAGCCGACACCACGTACAGCGGCCACACCGCCGGGTGCGGGAGCAGCGCGTTGAGCAGCAGCAGCCCGGCGCAGCCGGCCAGGCCCGGCTCGCACCAGCGCATCAGGATCCGCCGGTCGAACCGGTCCGCCAGCGCCCCTCCGTACAAGCCGAAAACCACCAGCGGCACCAGCTCGGCTATCCCGAGCAGGCCGACAACCAGCGGCGACCCGGTGAGCTGCTTGGCCTGGACGAGCAGCGCGACCTCGGCGGCCTGCGAGCCGAACATGGCCACGGTCCGGCTCGCGAAGACCGCGCGAACGTAACGCGAGCCGCGCAGCGGGGACAGGTCTGGGCGCAGCAGCGAACCGGTCAACGGCCCTGCGCCGGCGTCGCGAGTGACAGGAGTACCGCCGCCCCCCTAGCTGCCGATGGCCACGATGACGTCGGAGGCCTTGATGATCGCCGTGACCTCGGTCCCTACGGCCAGTCCGAGCTCACGGACGGCCTCCACAGTGATCGAGGCGACCAGGCGCACCCCGGCCGCGTCCAGTTCCACGTTGGCGATCGCCTCGCCGGAGTTGATGCCGGTGACACGGGCGGGAATCTGGTTGCGCGCGCTCAGCTTCATGGCTGGATGCCCCTAACGGAGTTCGGCGGTACGAGCGGTACGAGCGGTACGACGAGACTGCTGTCATCCTAAGTCCCGGCCCTAGGCCACGTTCAGCAGCACAACGCCGATCACGACCAGCACTGTCGCCGCGATGCGCGACCGGCCGAAGGGCTCGCGGAACACCACGGTCGCGATGATCGCGCCGAAGATGACGCTGGTCTCCCGCAGGGCCGCGATCGGCGCGAGCGCGCCGCGCGTCTGCGCCCAGAGCACCAGCCCGTAGGCGAGCACGGAGAGCGCCCCGGCGGCCACGCCCGAAAGCAGAACCCGCCGGGACACGCCGCCCACCACCTCCCGCCGTCGCCGGGCCAGCGCCCACGCGGGCACGCACAGGCTTTCGAGCAGCATCAGCCACCCGATGTACCCGACGGAGGACCCCGACAGCCGCACCCCCAGCCCGTCCACCGTGGTGTAGGCCGCGATCGTCAGCCCGGTCGCGACCGCCGCGATCAATGCCGCCCGACTCGGCCCAGACTCCGGCCGGGACCCGGAGCCCGCGCGGCGCCCCCCGAACACCAGCACCGCCAGCCCGCACGACACGACAAGCACGCCGGCCACCTGCGGCGGCGCGGGCCGCTCCCCGGCGAACACGGCCGCGAGCACGGTCACCACGAGCGGCGAGGTGCCCCGCGCCAGCGGGTACACCTGCCCGAAGTCCCCGTACCGGTAGCACCGCATGAGCAGCAGGTTGTAGAACACGTGGATGAACACCGACCCGAGCAGGTAAGGCCAGCAGGCGGACAGCGGAAACGGGCCGAAAATCACCAGCGGCACCGCCACGGCGATGCTTCCAACCCCGATCAGCCCGAACGCCAGGACCTGATCCTTGATCCCGTGCGCGATCGCGTTCCAGGTGGCATGGGTGACCGCGGCCGCGAGAACGGCGAGCGTGACGTTGAGCGGTAGCGCGGAGGCGTGCATCCCAGGGCTCCTCAAGTGCCGGCCGGTTTTCGGCAACCATCGACTAGGAGCCCTCAGGGCTTTTCTCCCGTCAGGTGTTCGCCGGCCGTGCGGGAACCGGTTCCTGGCGCCGCTCGGTCCAGCCCTGGCCGGCCTGATTGTGCAAGCCCGTGACGACGGACGGCCAGCGGAACCCTAGACGCAACCGCATGCTGCATCCGAGGATACCAAGGACCAGGGCGCGCCGGTCAGTGGCCGCGCCACAGTAGGGTGCGCTCGTGACGGTTATGGCGATGTACCCCAAGGACGCCGGGTTTGCGGCGATCGAGGAGATCCGCTCCGCCGCGATCAGGAACCTGCCGCACGATGTGGCGGACTTCCTCGAGACCGGTGCCGGGACGGAATCGACGCTGCGCGCTAACCGGGAGGCGTTCGGCCGCTGGGTGATCAGGCCACGGCCGATGAGCGGCGTCAGCGCGCCGGACACGTCGACGACGCTGCTCGGGATCCCGCTGTCCGTGCCCATCCTGACCGCGCCGTTCGGCGGCGACGCGATGTTCGGCACCGACGGCCACCTGGCGGTCGCCCGCGCCAACGCATGCTGCGGGACCGCCTCCATCGTCCCGGAAGCCGGGACGTTCTCCTTCGGGGAAGTCCGCGCGGCCGCCCCGGCTGCCGCGCGGATCGCGCAGGTCCACCCGCTCGATTCGTTCGACGCCGTGGTGAAGCGGATCCGCGCCGCCGGCTACGACGCGCTCTGCGTAACAGTGGACTGCCCGCTGCCTGGGTTCCGCGTGCGGAACCGGGTCAACCGGTTCACCCCCGACGCGGCCGTGTTCGAGGGCAACGCCGTCGGCGACGGCACGCCCTCGGTGCGCGAGGCGTTCGCCGGGCTGGCCAGCGGCGCCGCCTCGTGCTGGGGCTGGGACCAGCTCGCCGAGGCGACGGCGCGGCAGGACCTGCCGTGGATCGCCAAGGGCATCCTCACGGCCGAGGCCGCCGAGACGGCCCTGGCCGCGGGCGCGGCCGCGGTTTACGTCTCCAACCACGGCGGCCGCCAGGTGGACCCGGCACCCGCCAGCCTGGACGCCCTGCCCGCGATCGCGCGAGCCGTCGCCGGCCGGGCGCCGGTCCTGCTGGACAGCGGCGTGCGCAGCGGTGCCGACGTGCTGCTGGCGCTCGCGCTCGGCGCGGACGCGGTGGTGATCGGGCGCCTTGCCGCCTACGGCCTGGCCGCCGCCGGGGAGACCGGCGTCCGCCGGACGATCGAGCTGCTCACCGAGGAACTGCGCACGCTGATGATCCTCTCCGGCCTGCCCGACATCGCCTCGATCACTCCCGCCACGGTGCGGGAAAAGCCGTGACGGTCACGTCGATGTATCCGCGGGACGCGGGGTTTGCCGCCCTGGAGGAGATCCACGAGGCAGCGCTGCGCAGCCTCGTCCCCGAGGTGGCGGTGTTCCTGGAAAGCGGCGCGGGCACGGAGTCGACCCTGCGCGCCAACCGGGAGGCGTTCGGCCGCTGGGTGATCAGGCCGCGGCCGATGAGCGGGGTCGGCGCGCCGGACACGTCGACGACCGTCCTCGGCATCCCGCTCGCCGTCCCGGTCCTCACCGCCCCGTTCGGCGGCGACGGCATGTTCGCGGCCGATGGGCACATGGCGGTTGCCAGCGCCAACGCCGCATGCGGGACCGCCTCGATCGTGCCCGAGCTCGGCACGTTCTCCTACGAGGAGGTCGCCGCGGCCGCCCCCGCCGCGGCGCGGATCGCGCAACTGCACCCGTATGACTCCTTCGGCCACGTGGCCAGGCGAGTCCGCGCCGCCGGCTACGACGCGCTGTGCGTGACGGTGGACTGCCCGC
>JASHPP010000486.1 GCA_030038035.1 Trebonia sp. | reverse complement strand
GCTGGCGGACGGCACCATCGACTGCGTGGCCACCGACCACGCGCCGCACCCGGTCGAGGCCAAGGAGACCGAGTGGGCGGCGGCCGCGAACGGCATGACCGGCCTGGAGACCGCGCTGCGCGTGGTGCAGCTGGCCATGGTGGACACCGGCCTGCTCGACTGGGCCGGCGTCGCGATGAGGATGTCGGCCCGCCCGGCGGCGATCGGCCGGGTGCCCGACCACGGCCAGCCGCTGCGGCCCGGCGTCCCGGCGAACCTGACGCTGTACGACGCCGCCGCGCCGGCCGAGCCCGTGGACCCCGCCGCGCACGCGTCCAAGAGCAGGAACAGCCCGTTTGCGGGGATGGCGCTGCCGGGCCGGGTGCACGCCACGTTCCTGCGCGGCGCGGCGACGGTACTGGACGGTCGGCTGGTCTTTGCCAGCAGGGAAGCGGGGTGACCCGATGACGGTGCGCGACCCGGACGCGATGCTGGTCCTGGAGGACGGCACGACCCTGCGCGGGACGGGCTTCGGGGCCAATGGCGAGACGTTCGGTGAGATGGTCTTCAACACCGGGATGACCGGCTATCAGGAGACGCTGACCGACCCGTCCTACTGCGGGCAGATCGTGGCGATGACCGCCCCGCACATCGGCAACACCGGCGTCAACGACGAAGACCCGGAGTCGCACCGGATCTGGGTGAGCGGCTACGTCGTGCGCGAGCCGGCCCGGATCGCCTCGAGCTGGCGCGCCAGGCGCAGCCTGGAGGCCGAGCTCAAGGCCCAGGGGATCACCGGCATCGCCGTGCAGGGCACCCGGTCGCTGACGACGCGGATACGGTCCAGGGGCGCGATGCGCGCGGCGGTGTCCACGGTGGAGGACGATCCGGGGCGGCTGCTCGACCGGGTGCTCGCCAGCCCGCCGATGACCGGCGCGGACCTGGCGCGCGTCGTCACCACGCCGCAGCCGTACACGGTCAGCCCGCCCCCGGGCACGAAGGCCAGGTACCGGGTGGCCGCGGTCGACCTGGGCATCAAGGCGGCCACGCCGCGGAACATGGCCGAGCGCGGCATCGAGGTCCGCGTGCTGCCCGCGACGGTGACCGCCGCCGAGATCCTCGCCGTCGGCCCCGACGGCGTGTTCTTCAGCAACGGCCCCGGCGACCCCGCGGCCGCCGGCTACGCGGTCGCCGCGATGCGCGGCGTGCTCGCGGCGGGCGTGCCCACGTTCGGCATCTGCCTGGGGAGCCAGCTCCTCAGCCTGGCCCTCGGGCTGAACACGTACAAGCTGAGATACGGCCATCGCGGCGTGAACCAGCCGGTGATGGACCTGGGCTCCGGCCGCGTCTACATCACCAGCCACAACCACGGCTTCGCCACCATGCCGCCTGAGTCGGGAGAGGTCTCCGGGTCACCCGAGGCCGCCGGAGGCAGCGAGACGGTCGAGATCCCCGCCCCGACCGCGGCGGCCGAGCCCGATGGGCCTGCGCAGTGGGCCGCCGGGGCGCGCACCCCGTTCGGCACCCCGTTCGGCGCGGCGGTGGTCAGCCACGTCAACCTCAACGACGGCGTGGTCGAGGGCATCCGCCTGCTCGACCGTCCCGCGTTCAGCGTCCAGTACCATCCCGAAGCGGCCCCAGGCCCGCACGACGCCGTCGACCTGTTCGACGAGTTCTGCGCGCTGATGGACGGCGCCCGATGACCGCATCGTCCGGACTCGCCGGCGAACCCGGTGTCGAGCGCGGGGGGAGTAAGCAATGCCGCGGCGTAGCGACCTGAAGTCGGTCCTGGTGATCGGGTCAGGGCCGATCGTGATCGGGCAGGGCTGCGAGTTCGACTACTCGGGCACCCAGGCCTGCCGCGTCCTCAAGGCCGAGGGCATCAGGGTCAGCCTGGTGAACTCCAACCCGGCGACGATCATGACCGACCCGGAGTTCGCGGACGCCACCTACGTGGAGCCGATCACCACCGACGTGCTCGAGAAGGTGATCGCCAGGGAGCGCCCGGACGCCCTCCTGGCGACGCTGGGCGGCCAGACCGCGCTGAACGCCGCCGTCGCACTGCACGAGAACGGGACGCTGAAGAAGTACAAAGTCGAGCTCATCGGCGCCGACATCGACGCGATCGAGGCCTGCGAGGACCGCGAGCGGTTCAAGGAGATCGTCACGGGACTCGGCGCGCAGGTGCCAAGGAGCCAGATCTGCCACACGATCGGCGAGTGCTTCGCCGCCGTCGCCGATCTGGGCCTGCCGGTCGTCGTCCGCCCGTCCTTCACCCTCGGCGGCGCCGGCTCGGGCATCGCCTACGACGAAGCGGGCCTCAGGCGCATCGCCGGCGCCGGCCTCGACGCCAGCCCCACCACCGAGGTCCTGCTCGAGGAGTCGATCATCGGCTGGAAGGAGTTCGAGCTCGAGCTGATGCGCGACTCAAGCGACAACGTCGTGATCGTCTGCCCGATCGAGAACGTCGACCCGATGGGCGTGCACACCGGCGACTCCGTCACGGTCGCCCCCGCGATGACGCTCACCGACCGCGAGTACCAGCACATGCGCGATGTCGCCATCAAGATCATCCGCGCGGTCGGCGTCGACACGGGCGGCTGCAACATCCAGTTCGCCGTCAACCCGCAGACCGGCCGCATGGTCGTCATCGAGATGAACCCGCGGGTCTCCCGCTCAAGCGCGCTCGCCTCCAAGGCCACCGGCTTCCCGATCGCCAAGATCGCCACCAAGCTGGCGATCGGCTACACCCTGGACGAGATCCCCAACGACATCACCGGCCAGACCCCGGCCAGCTTCGAGCCGGCGCTCGACTACGTGGTCGTCAAGATCCCGCGGTTCGCGTTCGAGAAGTTCCCCGGCGCGGACACCACGCTGACCACGCACATGAAGTCCGTCGGCGAGGCGATGGCCATCGGCAGGAATTTCGCGGAGGCCCTGCAAAAGGCGCAGCGTTCGCTGGAGAGCAGCCACGGTCCGTTCAGCTTCAAGACGGCAGCAGGGGACGCGGCGGGCTGGCTGGACCGCTGCCGTACCCCGCACGACGGCCGCCTGAACACGATGCTGCAGGCGCTGCGGGCGGGGGCGGGCGCCGCCGACGTGGCCGCCGCGACCGGCATCGATCCGTGGTTCGTGGATCAGCTGGTGCAAATTCTCGAGATATCCCAAACGGTCCGGGCCGCCTCTGGACTCGACGCCAGCCTGCTCACGGTGGCCAAATCCGCCGGGTTTTCCGACGCCCAGATAGGCGAGCTGCGCGGCCTGTCCGCCGGGCAGGTCCGCGAGCTGCGGCACGCCCTCGGCGTGCGGCCTGTCTACCACGCGGTCGACACCTGCGCCGCCGAGTTCGCCGCGCGCACCCCGTACCTGTACTCCACCTACGACGAGGGCGACGAGGTGCCGGCCGGCGACCGGCCCAAGGTGATCATCTGCGGCAGCGGCCCGAACCGCATCGGCCAGGGCATCGAGTTCGACTACGCCTGCGTGCACGCGTCGTTCGCGCTGCGCGAGGCCGGCTACGAGACCGTGATGGTCAACTGCAACCCCGAGACGGTGTCCACCGACTACGACACCTCCTCACGGCTGTACTTCGAGCCGCTGACGCTTGAGGACGTGCTCGAGGTCGTGCACGCCGAGCAGGCGTCCGGGGGCGCGCCGGTCGCGGGCGTGATCGTGCAGTTCGGCGGGCAGACGCCGCTCGGGCTCGCCCGCGCGCTCGAAGCCGCGGGCGTGCCGATCGTCGGCACCTCGCCGGCCGCCATCCACCTGGCAGAAGACCGCGGCGCGTTCGCCTCGGTGCTGGCGCAGGCGGGGCTGACCGCGCCCCGCGGCGAGGTCGCGCTGTCCGCGGACGAGGCGGCGGTCGCCGCCGCCGAGATCGGCTACCCGGTGCTGGTGCGGCCGTCGTACGTGCTCGGCGGGCGCGGCATGGAAATCGTCTACGACGAGCCCACGCTCCGCGCCTACGTGGCGCGGGCGACCGCCGCCTCGCCCGACCACCCGGTGCTGATCGACCGGTTCCTCGACGACGCGATCGAGATCGACGTCGACGCCCTGTACGACGGCGAGCACCTGTACCTGGGCGGGGTGATGGAGCACATCGAGGAGGCCGGGATCCATTCCGGTGACTCGGCGTGCGCGCTGCCCCCGATCACGCTCGGCCACGGCGACATCGAGGCCATCCGCGAGGCGACGCTGCGCATCGCGCGGGGCGTGGGCGTGCGCGGCCTGCTGAACGTGCAGTACGCGATCGCGGC